>JAHBSN010000325.1 GCA_019639095.1 Actinomycetota bacterium | reverse complement strand
CATGTGGGCGGCCTTGGCCGAGCTGCGCGAGCCGGGCAGCGTGCCGCCCGGCTGCACCGACCACTGAGGGCCGAGCGGCCTCAGCGGTGCGCCGTGGGCGTCAGTCCTCGGCGGTGCTGGGGGACCAGGGTGCGGCGGGCGCCGGCACGGCCGGGCCGGGGGCGTTGGCCGCCAGCTCCACCAGGCGGCGGACCTCCGAGCCATCGAGCGTCTCGTGCTCGAGCAGACCCCGGGCCACGAGGTCGAGCCCGTTGCGGTGCTCGGTGAGGAGGTCCTCGCAGCGCTTCTCGGCGGCGCGGAGGATCTTCTCGACCTCCTCGTCGATGACCCGGGCGGTCTCGTCGGAGTAGTCGCGGGCGTTGCCCATGAGGTCCTCGCCCAGGAACACCGCACCCTGGGAACCCCACGCCATGGGGCCGATGCGGTCGCTCATGCCCCACTCGCGCACCATCTTGCGGGCGCGCTCGGTGGAGACCACGAGGTCGTTGTTGGCGCCGGTGGACACCACGCCGAACACCAGCTTCTCGGCGATGCGGCCGCCCATGGCCACCACGATCGAGTCGTCGAGGTACTGCTGGTTGTAGGAGTGCTTGTCCTCCTGGGGCAGCTGCTGGGTGACCCCGAGCGCCATGCCCATGGGGAGGATGGTGACCTTGTGGACGGGGTCCGCCTCCTCGAGCACGGTGGCGGCCACGGCGTGGCCGGCCTCGTGGTAGGCGGTGAGCTCCTTCTCCTTCTCGGAGAGCGCCATGGACTCGCGCCGCTGGCCCATGAGGACGCGATCTCGCGCGTACTCGAAGTCGTCGCGGGTGATCATCTCGCCGCCGCGCCGCACGGCGTGGAGGGCGGCCTCGTTCACGAGGTTGGCCAGCTCGGCGCCGCTCATGCCGGGCGTGCCGCGGGCCACCACGGCCAGGTCGACGTCGGGGCTGATGCGCTTGCTCTTGGCGTGCACCCGGAGGATGGCCAGGCGCTCGTCGTGCTCGGGCAGCGGCACCACCACCTGCCGATCGAAGCGGCCGGGGCGGAGCAGGGCGGGATCGAGGACGTCGGGCCGGTTGGTGGCGGCGATCATCACGATGCCCTCGGTGGCCTCGAAGCCGTCCATCTCGTTGAGCATCTGGTTGAGCGTCTGCTCGCGCTCGTCGTGGCCGCCGCCGAGGCCGGCGCCGCGCTTGCGGCCGATGGAGTCGATCTCGTCGACGAAGATGATCGCCCGGCCCATCTTCTTGGCCGACTGGAAGAGGTCCCGCACGCGGCTGGCGCCGACGCCCACGAACATCTCCATGAAGTCCGAGCCGCTCACCGACAGGAACGGCACGCCGGCCTCGCCGGCCACCGCCCGGGCGATGAGGGTCTTGCCGGTGCCGGGCCGACCCACGAGCAGCACGCCCTTGGGGATGCGCGCGCCGATCTGGCTGAACTTCTCCGGGTACTTGAGGAAGTCGACCACCTCGCGGATCTCGGTCTTGACGCCCTCGTAGCCGGCGACGTCGGCGAAGGTGGTGCCGGGGCGCTCGGTGCTGTAGGTCTTCGCCCGGGAGCGGCCGATGGACATGATGTTGCCCATCTGGCCCTGGGCCCGGCGCTGCATGAAGACGAAGAAGCCGATGATCAGCAGCGGGAAGATGAGCACCGGCAGCCACTGCTCGAGGAACGACGCCTGGGGCGTGCTGTTCTTCTGCACGACCTTCTTCTCCTGGAGGAGCTCGAGGTCGGCCGTCGGGAACGGGTCGAGGCCGGTGGTGTGGAACTTGTCGCCGTTGTCGAACTTCCCGGTGATGCGCGCCGAGGTGTTGTCGTAGGTGATCTCCTTGACGTTGCCGGCGGCCACCTCGGAGCGGAACTTGCTGTAGGAGATCTCGTCGCCGGAGCCGTCGCCCTGGTTGACCGCGAGCAGCAGGATCACGATGCAGGCGAACGCGAGGCCCCAGAGCATCCACCGCGTGTTGCCCATGTTGCGGCCCACGCCACCCGGTCCGGAGCCGCCGGGGGCACCCGGCCCGCCGGGGCCGGGGCGACCGGGTCCGGCCGGACCGCGGCCTCGGGGCGGCGGGGGAGGGGGCGGGGGAGGCGGAGGGCCCTCGGGAGACATGCTCGCCATGCTAGGGGGCGGGTCGGCCGCTCCGGCAGCCAGGCCCCACCATCCGCGTCGGTCGGCGGAGGCGCCGGTAGGTTGCGCTGCATGGGTCGTCGCTGTGCTCGCCCGGGGTGTGCCGAACCCGCCGCCGTCACGCTCTCCTACGACTACCGCGCCGCCACGGTGTGGCTCGAGCCGCTCGCCCCCGAGGGGCACCCCATGACCCACGACCTCTGCGATCGCCACGCCGCCCGAACGGCGCCGCCCCGCGGGTGGGAGCTGGTCGACCGGCGGCTCGCGGCCACCCAGCTCGCCTCCTGAGCCGCCCGGTGCCGACCCCGGGACCCCGGGGAGCGGCCGGTAGGCTTCCCCGGCCATGACCGCCGCCCCCTCCACCGCCGACCACGTGGCGGTCGCGCCCCGGTGGGGGCTGGGAGATGCGCTGGCCGGCTGGGTGTTCGCCTACGTCGCCGCCGGGGTGGTGGGTGCCATCGTCCTGGCCGCGTTCGGCTACGGCGACGCCACCCCCGACGAGCTCCCCCTGTCGATGATCGCCCTCCAGTACCCGCCGCTCTGGCTGGGCTTCGTGGGGGTGCCGATCTGGGCCGCCGCCACCAAGGGCGGCGGCTGGATCCACGACTTCCGGGTCCGCCTCCGCCCGCTCGACGTGCCACTGGGGCTGGTGGTGGGCGTCGTGGCCCAGCTCGCGGTGGTGCCGTTGGTGTCGTGGCCGGTGCTGCGCCTCACCGGCACCGACGCCGAGGACCTCGGCCGGCTGGCCCGCGACCTCGGCGACAAGGCCGACAGCACCGTGGGCGTGGTGCTGCTGTTCGTCATCGTCGCCATCGGCGCGCCCATCGCCGAGGAGCTGTTCTTCCGCGGCTTGGTCCTGCGCTCGTTCGAGAACCGCTTCGGCACGGCGTGGGCCGTGGTGGGCTCGTCGGCGTTCTTCGGGGCCACGCACTTCCAGCCCCTGCAGTTCGCCGCCCTCACCGCGGCGGGGGCCATCTTCGCCCTGCTGGTGGTGCGCACGGGTCGCCTGGGCCCCGCCATCGTGGCGCACATGGCCTTCAACGCGGTCACCGTGGTCAGCGTCGTGCGGGTCGGCTCGTGACCGAGGTGGCGGCGGTGCCCGACGAGACCGAGGTCCTGGCCCCCGAGGACCCGACGTCGGCCACCGAGCCCGCCGAGGCCTTCCCGAGCGTGCCCCAGCGGATCCGGGCCTGGGGCCAGCGCGTCAACGCCCGGCTCACCGAGGACCCGGGGGCGGCCTTCGAGGCCGCGGTGTCGGTCCTGGCCGTGGTGCTCGGCACCGCCCTGGTGCTCGCCACGCTGCACCCCCGCCGCCTGTGGCAGGACACCACGCCCACCGGGGGCGACATGGGGGCCCACGTGTGGGGCCCGCGCTACCTGATCGGCCACCTGCTCCCGAAGTTCCGCCTCTCCGGATGGTCGCCCGACTGGTACGACGGCTTCCCCGCGTACCAGTTCTACATGGTTGTCCCGGCGCTCATGATCGTGGCGCTCAACGTGGGGCTGGTCTGGTACCTGGCCATCCCGGTGAACGCCCTGGCCGCCGCCGGCGCCTACCAGGTGTGGTCGCGACCGGCGCTGTTCCGCTACCGCCACCTGGCCACGGGTGCGGCGGTGGCCGTGGCCGTCCTGTCGTGGAGCATGCCGTACAACCGGGCGTTCAAGCTGATCACGGCGCTCGGCCTGGTGCTCGTGCCGGTGGCGTGCTGGGCGCTGGCCAAGCTCGCCGACCTGCCGTTCCCGATCCCGCCCTTGGCCTCGGTGGCCGGGCTCGCGTTCATCTACAACCGGGAGCCGCTGTTCAACAACACCGGCAACATCATCGGCGGCAACTTCCAGAGCACGATGGCCGGCGAGTTCGCCTTCTCCATCAGCCTCTCGATCGCCATCCTGTACCTCGGCGTCGCCTGCCGCGGGCTGCGCACCGGTCGCCACCGCGCGCTGGCCGCCGCCCTGGCCGCGCTGGCCGGCCTGTGCCACCTCATCCCGGCGTTCTTCGTGCTCGGCTGCACCGCAGCGCTGTTCCTGGTCCACCCCGACCGGGCCCGCCTCCGGTGGCTCGCCACCATGGTGCCGGTGGCGGGGCTGCT
>JAHBSN010000324.1 GCA_019639095.1 Actinomycetota bacterium | reverse complement strand
CGCCGAGGTCGCCCCAGGGGAGCTTGGCGGGGTCGCGCTCGGCGAGGATCTGCACGAGGTCGCCGTCGACCTCGATGCCCTTGGCGTGGACCTTGACCTCGCCGTCGAAGCGACCCATCACGGAGTCGTTGCGGAGCAGGTGGGCCATGGTCTCCACCGAGCCCAGGTCGTTGGCGGCCACGAAGTCGATGTCGGCCCCCTGCTGCTTCACCGCCCGGAAGAAGTTGCGGCCGATACGTCCGAAACCGTTGATCCCGACGCGGATGGTCATGAGCTTGGCCCTCTCTCGATGGTTGATCGACACCTCGGGCGCCGGGCCGGCTGGGCCCCCACCCGTTGCCCCCGGAACCTAGGGGGAACGCAGCAGCGACACCAAGGTGGCCGCGAGCCGCTCGGCGTCGTGCACGAGGCCGTGGGCGTCGGCCACGGGCGCCTCCACCAGCACCGCGTCGGGGAACACCGACGAAGAACCGGCTTCGCACTGCCCGACGGGGCAGACCACCACGTCCACCGGCACCCCGTGGTCGGCCAGCACGGCGAGGTGGTCCTCCAGGGCGAACCCCTCGGTCTCGGGCACCTGCGGACGCAGGTTGGCCACGTAGACGCGCTGGGCGCGGGTGTCGCGCAGGGCGTCGTGCACCGCCGGCACGATGGCGGCGGCGAGGACGCTCGTGAACAGCGAGCCCGGCCCCACGAGCACCTGGTCGGCGGCCCGGATCGCCTCCCCCACCGCCGGCGGCGACTCGGGGATCGCCGGCGACAGCGACAGGCGGACCAGGCCGGGGGTGTTCTGCACCGCCACCTGCCCGTGCACGCGGACGTCGACGTCGGCCTCGGTCCCCTCCTCCGGGGCCCGCCGACCGACCAGCGAGACCGGGCCCACGGTGGCCGGGAGCACCCGACCGGTGGCATCCACGAGGCGGGCGACCTCGTCGACCGCGGCCGGGAACGAGCCCAGCTCGGTGGCGAGCTCGGCGAGCAGGAGGTTGCCCAGGGCGTGGCCGCACAGGTCGCCCGACGGCTCGTCGAGGCGGTGCTCGAGGGTCCGGGCCAGCGCCGAGTGCTCGGCCGCCAGCGCCGTGAGGCACCGCCGGACGTCGCCGGGCGCGGGCAGGTGCGGCATGGCGGCGCGCAGGCGGCCCGAGGAGCCGCCGTCATCGGCCACCGAGACCACCGCGGTGATCTCGCCGGCGTAGCGGCGGGCCGCCCGCAGGGTGGCGGCCAGGCCGTGACCACCACCGACCGCCACGACCGCCGGACGTGCCGGCCGGCTCACGGCTTGGTCACGTCCCGGTGGCTGACCCCGGGGCTGAGCCCCCGGGAGCGCAGCCGCCGCGCCACCTCCTCGGCGATGGCCACGGAACGGTGCCGCCCACCGGTGCACCCGAAGGCCAGGGACAGGTACGCCTTGCCCTCGACCCCGAAGGCCGGCAGCACCACGTCGAAGAGGTCGTCGAGCACGGCCAGGAAGTCGGTGGCCAGCTCGGTGCCGAGCACGTGCTCGCGCACCGGCTCGTCGACCCCGGTCTGGGGGCGCAGCTCGTCGACCCAGTGCGGGTTGGGGAGGAACCGGCAGTCGAACACCATGTCGACGTCGGCCGGCACGCCGTGCTTGAACCCGAACGAGACCACGCTGACCTGCATGCCCGGTGCGGCGGCGTCGTCGGCGAAGAGCCCCGCCACGCGGTCGCGCAGCTGGTGGACGTTGAGCTCGGTGGTGTCGACCACCACGTCGGCCGAGGCCCGCAACCGGTGCAGCTTGGCCCGCTCCTGCTCGATGGCGGCCCCGAGCAGCTCGCCGGCGCTGGCCGGATGCCGGCGGCGCGTGCTCTCGTAGCGCCGCACCAGCACGTCGGTGCTGGCGTCGAGGAACAGCACCCGCACCCGGGACTCCGATTCGCGCAGCCCGTCGAGCATGGCCTCGAGCTGGTCGGCGTCGGAGTTCGAGCCCACCACGAAGGCCACCCGGCTGATGTCGGAGCCGGGCTGGTGGGCCAGCTCCCCCACCCGGGGCATGAGCTCCACCGGCAGGTTGTCGATCACGAACCAGCCCTGGTCCTCGAGCACATCGGCCGCCGTGGAGCGGCCCGCCCCCGAGAGCCCGGTGATCACCGCGAAGTCGGTCACCGGGCCGAGTGTAGGAGGCCCTTCAGGCGGGCTGGGGCCCGCTCAGACCGTCGACCAGGGAGTCTCCGGTGGGCGCCGGGAGCGCCACGACGGCCGCGGTGACGGCACCGAACAGGGCCGACAGGGTGACGGTGCCGGCCCAGAGCGACGGGTTCCACGACAGCCGATCGTCCATGCGCAGGGCGGCGAACGTGGTGGCCCACAGCATGGCCCCGACCGCGGCGCCGAGCAGCGACGCCGAGAGCCGGTCGAGCGTGGGCCGTCCGAGCACAAGCGCCAGCACCTCGGCCACCAGGCCGGCCACGCCGAAGCCGGCCACCAGGGGCATGATCGACGTGTCGGACACCACGATGGCCGGAGCGCCGATCAGCAGGAACCCGGCGAGCACCGTGCCCGGCAGCAACCGGAAGCGCACCAGCACCAGGGTGAACCCGGCCACCACCAGCACCGTGGTCCAGAGGGCGATGCCCAGGCCGCGGACCTGGTCGTAGTCCTGGAGCGACTCGCCCACCAGCGGCTCCGTGTAGCCCGGCTGCAGCGAGAGCCCGCCGGCGAGCGGCGTGAGGAAGCCGGTGAACAGGGTGGTGACGAGCACGGTGGACACCAGCGACACCAGCACGGCGAGCGACTCGAGGGCGCCGAGGCGGCGGGCCGGGCGCCGCCACAGCCACACGATGGGGGCCGTGAGCAGGAGGACGAGGCCGGCGAACACGAGGAGGTGCGGCGGGCTGACCAGCGCCTCCACCGCCACCTCGGTGCCGAACGCGCCGTGCCACGCGGCGTCGGCCACGCCGCCGATGCCGAGCAGGAGGAAGCCGATGGTGGCGGTGGCCACCGAGCCCACGTAGTCCGGTCCGCGCCGGATGGCCCCGACCCCGATCCAGGTGCCGACGGAGGCCACGCCGCCGTAGAGCACGAGGTGCCAGCCCGACAGGAAGTCGTTGGCGAGCGACGCCGGGTCGGTGAGGTGGCGGGCGATGTCGCCGGCCAGGCCGATGGTGGTGACCAGGGCGCAGACGATGAACACGGTCAGCTCGCCGTCGGTCACCTCGGGGGCACCGGGGTGGGGCAGGTAGCGCCGCCACCCCCGGGCCTCGGGACCTCGCAGCTGCTTCACGGCGCCGCCGCCCGGCCCGCCTCGTCGGCATCGGGCGCCGGGCGATCGCGGCGCAGGCCGCCGACGATGGCGCCGGCCAGGCACGCCGCCGTGTAGGCGGCCACCACCGACCAGACCAGCGGATCGGTCCGGTGGTCCAGGTAGCGCACGTAGCCGACGCCGGCCGCCAGCGCGCCCGCCGCCGACAGCACCACCTGGCGCGGCGCCGAGTAGGAGATGCGGCCGAGGTTGTCGAGCACGAACTCGATCACGCCGGGCAGCGGGAACAGCCACAGGACCCAGGCGTCCCAGGCGTGGTCCCACCAGGACCCGAGGCTGATCGCCACCCCGGCCACGAGGGCCAGCGGGTACAGCACGAGGCAGCGCCGGCACACGTGGCGGCCCGCCACCACGGCACAGCGGTCGTACGCCTCGGGGTGGTGGTGCGAGAGCCACAGCGGCGTGTCGGCCAGGGGCGGCTCGTCGCGCAGCGGCACGTAGGGCCCGAGGTCCGGGACCGACCCGCTCATCGGCCCGACCGCCTCACGGCGCGTCCCGCTCGGCCACCAGCACCAGCAGGCGCGGGATCGAGGCCGCGGCCTGGTACTCCGCCGCCCGAGCCAGGAAGCCGGGGGGCGGCGGAGGCTCGAGCATGCGCCGAAGGGTGAGACCGGCGTCCGCCATCGCGTTCACGTACCTGCTCATCGGCCGGTGGATGAACGGGATGAAGACGTCCTTCTCCACCTCCTCCACGGAGTTGTCCTCCACCAGGTACGGCCCGATGCGCCAGTACTGCTCGGGCGGGTCCTGGACCTGGTCGTCGATCCACCCGCTTCCCGGTGTCTGGAGGAGCGGATGGTTGAGCAGGAACAGGAAGCGACCTCCGGGACGCAGCACCCGGGCGACCTCGGCCAGCGCTGCGTCGAGGTCCGCGATGTGCTCGAACACCAGGCAGGCGATCGCCACGTCGGCGGCTCCGTCCCCC
>JAHBSN010000323.1 GCA_019639095.1 Actinomycetota bacterium | reverse complement strand
CAACGGCCTGTCGTTCTACGCGCCGGCGTGGCGCCGCGGCCCGTCGATCTGCTTCGTGAACCACATCCACACCGACCAGTGGGACCAGTGGTTCCCCCGGCCGGTGGCGGCGGTGGGGCGCCTCATGGAGCAGCACGCGATGCCGGCCGCGTACCGCAGCCGGCTGTTCGTGGCCGTGTCGCCGTCCACCGCCGACGGGCTCGAGGCGCTCGGCGTCGATCGGCACCGCATCCGGATCATCATCAACGGCACCGACCTCCCCGACGAGGTGGGCACCGAGTCCCCCGAGCCCCTGTTCGTGGGCCTCGGCCGGCTGGTGCCCCACAAGCGCTTCGACCTGGCCGTGAAGGCCTGGGAGCAGGTGCGGCCCCACGTGGGTGGTCGGCTCGTGATCGCCGGCAAGGGGCCCGAGCTCGAGCGCCTCCGCGCCATGGCCGGGCCCGGCGTCGAGCTGCCCGGACGCATCACCGAGCAGGAGAAGCTCGAGCTGCTGGGCAGCGCCTGGCTGATGGTCCACCCCGCCAGCCACGAGGGCTGGGGCCTGGTCATCACCGAGGCCGCCGCCTACGGCACGCCGTCGCTCGCGTTCCGGGTGCCCGGCCTGCGCGACTCCGTGGTCGACGGCATGAGCGGCATCCTCGTCGACCGTCCCGAGGAGTTCGCCGCCACCTGGCTGCGCATCGCCAAGGACCCCGACCTGCGGGCCCAGCTGCGCGAGGGGGCCCGGCGCCGGGCCACCGCCTGCACCTGGGAGCACACCGTCGAGCGGTTCGAGGAGATCTGCGAGGAGGCGGTGGAGCCCCACCGCCGGTCCCTGCGCATCCCCCACGGTGCGTGGAGCGGGTCCAGCCACCGGGCGCCGCACGACCCCGAGCGGCCCGAGCTCGCCGGGCTGCCCGTGGGCACCGGCCGACCGCAGCTGCACGTGGTGCGCGACCGGCCCGACCTCTCGATCGTGCTCCCGGCCTTCAACGAGGGCGCCCGCCTGCCCGTATCGATGCCCGTGCTGCTCGACCACCTCGCCGAGCGCTCGGGGCGCACCGAGGTGATCCTGGTCGACGACGGGAGCACCGACGACACCGTGCGCGTGGCCGAGCGGCTGCTCGCACCGCTGGAGCAGAGCGGCGTCCTGCGCCTCGGACGCCACGCCGGCAAGGGCGCGGCGGTCCGGGCCGGCGTGGCCCGCGCCACCGGGCACCAGGTGGCCTTCATGGACGCCGACATGGCGGCCGACCTGGCCAGCCTCGATCCGCTGCTCGCCGCCCTCGACGACGTGCACGTGGCCGTGGGTTCCCGCGGCGCGCCGGGGGCGGTCACCAGCGGCGTCACGCCGTCGAGCGACGCCGCCCACCGGGCCTTCAACCAGCTGGCCCGCAAGGTCACCGGCATGGCGATCATGGACTTCCAGTGCGGGTTCAAGGCGTTCCGCGGGCCCGTGGCCAAGCTGCTGTTCCACTTCCTGCGCGAGCCCGGCTACGCGTTCGACGTGGAGCTGCTCGCCACCGCCCACCGCCTCGGCTACGACCTGCGCGAGGTGCCGGTGCGCTGGGAGGCGGTGCGCGGCAGCCACGTGCGGATCGTGGTCGACTCGCTGATCATGGCCGTGCAGGTCACCCGCATCGGTCGCCAGACCCGCGGGGGTCGACCGATGTCCACGCTGGAGGCGTTCGGGCGCGACCCGGAGGTGGGTCCCGACGCCCTGGCCGCCCTGGTGCGCGACCAGCTGCCCCTCGAGGCGCCGGTGTTCGCGTGGGACCACGGCGCGCTCGCGCTGCTCCCGTTCGTGCAGCCCGCCGACGTGGCCGAGCTGGCCGACGAGCTCGAGCAGCACCTCGACGTGGTGGCCCGGCCGTCGATGCTCGACGGCGGCGCCCTGTTCGAGCCCGGCTCGGGCCGGATGCGGGCCGCGCTCACCGCCTCGTGAGCGCACCCGACGCGCTGCCGGCGCCGGCGTCGCGCCACGCCCTGGCGCTGCTGCGGTTCCCCGACGCCCGCACCGACTGGGTGGTGGTCACGGTGGCCACGCTGGCGCCGGGTGTGGCCCTCGACGTCGGGCGGATCGCCGCCCTCCACCGCGCCGTGCCGCTGATCGGGGCCCGGCTCGACGGTGAGACGTGGCAGCCGGGGGCGGCGCCCGAGGTCATCGAGGTCGACGGGGAACCGCTCGGGCACCCCGAACTGGACCGAGCCTTCGACCTGACCGCCGAGGCGCCGCTGCGACTCGTCCTCGGTGCCGGGGGAACCCGGCTCGGCGTGGTGGGCCACCATGCCGCGTTCGACGGGCTGGCCCTCGTGGCCATCGTCGACGCCCTCACCGGCGGCCCCCTCCCATCGCCGGTGGCGTCGCCGCCGCCCGGCGAGCCCGGCTCCAAGCGGCCGCTGCTCGAACGCCTGGCCCGGCCCGCCGACCGCGTGGCGCCCACCATCGGCATCTGGCCCGGCGACGCCTACGTCACCCGCACCATCCAGGTGGCCGGGCCCGGGGTCACCGGCCAGCTGGCCGCCGCCGCGGTCGGCGCCGTGGCCGCGCACAACGCCGCCGCCGAGGCCCCCCTGCGCAAGGTCGGCATCACCGTGGCCGTGGGCGGACCGGCCGGGGTGGGCAACGTGGCGTCGTACCGCCGGATCGACGTGGCCCCCACCGACGACGTGGCCGGCGCCGTGCGGGCCGCCCTCGTGAGCACCGAGGAGCCCGGCGAGCAGGTCAGCGCCCCCAAGGCGCTCATGGCTGCGCTGGCACCCGTGGTGGAGCGGTTCTCCGACACGATCCTGCTCTCCAACCTGGGCCGGCACCGGGTGGGCGGCATCGAGCGCCTCGACTTCTTCCCCGTGGCGCGGGGGCGGTCGGCGGTGTGCTTCGCGTCGGCGGCCATCGAGGGCGGCGAGACCACCTTCACGCTGCGGGCGCGAGACCTCTCCCCCGGCGACGCCCGCCGGCTGCTCGACGACGCCGTGGCCCGCCTGGGCGCCTAGCCCACCGAGTCGAACGCCGCCCGCAGCGCCGCCAGCTGCTGGGTGCGCTCGAAGCGCTCCACCACCGCCCGACGGAGCTCGGGCGCGATGCGGCGTCGCAGCGCCGGGTCCCCCAGGAAGTGCACGAGGCCCTCGGCGAGGGCGCCGGCGTCGTCGGGCACGCGGACGCTCGGCGGGAGGACCGCCTCGTGGTTGGTGCCGCAGATCGTGGTGACCACGGGCAGCCCCGACGCCATGGCCTCCACGTAGGCGAGCCCGAACTGCTCGTTCCACACCGGCGTGGGGCGCGGCGCGGTCACGAACACCGCGCCCGTGCGCAGGAGGGCCGCCACCTCTTCGCCGCCGAGCGAGCCGACGTAGGACACCGCGCCGCCCGACGACGCGGCGCGCGCCTCCACCAGCGGGGCGAGCGGTCCCCGGCCGGCCACCACGAGACGGGCCTCGGGGACCTGCCGGCGCACGAGCTCGAAGGCGTCGAGCACGCGGTCGATGCCCTTGTTCTCGGCGAGCGGCGAGACGAAGAGCGCCACCGGCTCCTCCACCGGCTGCGACGGGGGGTGGAAGCGCTCGGTGTCCACCGGCGGCAGCACCACGCGGCACCGCTCCTCGGGGATGCCCAGCGCGAGGCAGTGGTCGAGCGCGGCCTCGATGGTGCAGATCACGAGGTCCGACGAGCGGGAGCGATCGAGGGCCTGCCGGTAGGGCGGCAGGCGGTACAGCGGATTGCGGGGGTCGTTGCCCCACGTGACCACGAAGCGGCGGGCCCCGAGGCGTGCCGCCAGCCCCGGCACCTGGCCCGTGACGAGCGCGCACAGCTCGAGCGCACCCACCCACGCCGTGCCGCCCTCGGGCTCCACCGAGTCGAGGTCCCGCAGCCACGCCAGGGCGCCCGCCTCCACGAAGCGACGGGTGAGGCGCCGGTAGGGGCGCGAGACGAACGGCACGGGGTCACCGGTGGGCCGCTCGCCCACCGCCGTGACGGCGGCGTCGGGCATGGCCGCGAGCCAGCCCAGCTCCCGACCGGGCCGGGTCTCGGGCAGCGTGAGCCAGAGCAGCCGGAGCGGGTGCGGGTGGTCAGCGGGCAACGGTCCTCCACGGCACCGGTGGCGGCGGGCCAGCGGTCGGGCGGCCCCGGATGGCCCGCCGGGTGTCGTTCGTAGCACGCTGCACCCGCCGGTGCGCGACCCGGCCCCACCCTCGTGACCACCTTCACCCTCACCACCCTCAACGCCCACTGGGGCCGCAGCGCC
>JAHBSN010000322.1 GCA_019639095.1 Actinomycetota bacterium | reverse complement strand
GCACGATGCGGTCCGACACGTCCTGGCCGAGGGTGAGCCCGGCCACGGCGCTCCAGGCGTCGTCGACGGTCACGTGTCGAGCGGTGCGGCCGACGACGGCCACAAGCTCGACCTCCCAGTCGACGGCGGGGCCCGACAGCGGGAGGTCGGCGGTGGGCCCGGCCAGGCAGCTCGTGAACTTGGTGAACACCATGGGCGACGAGGGGCGGGGGAGGCCGGACTCGTCGGCGTGGCCGCCGTAGTTCAGGCCGATGGCGAACACCTGGCGCGGGTCGGGCACGGGCGGGCCGAGCTCCACGTCGTCGATCGATCCATCGGGGTCGCCGGTGGCGCATCGATCGGCGAGGGCGTGCAGCTCGGCGTGGCGCGCCACCGCGGTGCGGGGGTCGGCCAGCTCGGGGTCGCCCGACAGGCGGGCCAGGTCGAACCAGGCGCCCTCGTGGTCGAGTGCGGCGCGGCCGTCGACGTTGACGAGTCGGAACACGGGATCTCCTCAGGAGGTGTGGTCGGCGGAGGGGGATCGGCGCCAGCGGGCGGCCACGTGCTGGTCGGGGCGGACGAGGATCGAGCCCTCGACGGGCAGGCGGAGCGTGTCGGACCACCAGCCGTCGGGGTCCTCGACGTCGATGCCCACGCGAAGGTCGGCGTCGGGGCGGTCGCACGCCGGGCCGGCGATGAGCACCAGCCGATCGAGCGGCACGAGGTCGAGGCTGGAGCACCGCCGGCCCCGGTGGGTCACCCAGCCGTGGGGGAGGCGCGCGCCCGGGCGGCTGCTGGGCACGTAGGCCCGCACCGGGTCGACGCCGGCCGCCTCGTCGCCTCCCCCGTCGCCGGCGTCATCGGCGTCATCGGCGTCGGGGCCGAGGTCGTACTCGTAGCCGAGCTGGAGCCCGAGCATGTCGAAGTGGGTCGCCTGGGCGGCGATGGCGGCCGCCACCCGGCGCCGGCCCTCGGGATCGGCGAGGGTCGCCTCGGCAGCGGCCGCCGAGGCCTCCACGTCGTCGGACACGCCGAGGGCGAGGGGCACCTCCACCAGCTTGAGCGCGTTCTCGAGGCTCACCGTGGCGTTGTGCACGGCCACGGGCCGGCGCTCGGACTCGTAGGTGTCCACCAGGTCGGCCGGTGCGGTCTCGGCGAGGTCGGCGGCCAGCTTCCACGCCAGGTTGTGGGCGTCGGCCACGCCGGTGTTGAGGCCCATGCCACCGGTGGGCGGGAACCGGTGCGCGGCGTCGCCCACCAGCAGCACCCGCCCGGCCCGGTAGCGCTCGGCCACCTGGGCGGTCATCGTCCAGGTGCTCACCGCGAGCACCTCGAGGGGCACCTCCCGGTCGGCCATGGCCGCCCGGACGATCGCCTCACAGCGGGCCGGGGTATAGGACTCGACCGGGTCCTGGTCGGGGTCGAACGGGTGCATGTAGACCCATTCGCGGTCGATGTCGTGGGCCACGAAGGCGCCGCCCGCCCGGGGGTCGCAGATCCAGAACAGCACCCCCGGCCGGTCGCCCACCACGGCTCGCAGGTCGGCCGCCAGGTGGACCATCACGAACCGCTGCAGGTGGTGCGGCCCCTCGGGCTCGATGCCGACCGACCGGCGGACCGGGCTCCCGGCGCCGTCGCAGCCCAGCAGCCAGCGGCTGCGCACCGCCTGGGTGCCGGCCGCCGTCGCCACGTGCGACGTCACCCCGCCGTCGTCCTGCTCGGCGCCGCACCACGTGGCGCCGTAGCGGACCGCCACGCCGGCCTCGGCCAGGGCGCGGGCGAGCAGCGGTTCGACGTGGTGCTGGGACAGGTTGCGGAGGGGGGTGGGCGTGACGGCCAGGACGTGGTCGCCCTGCTGCTCGAAGGGGAGGCTGCCCAGGACCTCGCCGCCGAGGCGGGTCACCCAGTGCACCTCGCCGCCGTCGGCGGGGTCCACGGCCAGGGCGCGCAGCCCGTCGACGTCGAGGCCCGCCTGGCGCCAGATCTCGAAGGTGCGGGCGTTCACCACGTGTGCCGCCGGCGCGCGCTGGGGCCCCGGGCGTCGCTCCACCACGGCCACCGAGCGGCCGAGGCGCTCCAGCAGGCGGGCGGCCGTGAGGCCAACCGGCCCTGCGCCCACCACCAGCACGTCCACCTCGCTCGGGAGGTCCTCGGTCTCGGTTGCGTCGCTCACCACAACCCTCCGTAGCTGCCGCCGTCGACCTGGATGCTCTGGCCGGAGATGAACCCGGCCTGGGCGCTGCAGAGGAAGGCACAGGCGTCGCCCACCTCCTCGGGCCGGCCGAGGCGGCCGGCGGCGATGGTGGCGGCGATGTCGGCGTAGGCCTCTTCGAGGGTGATCCCCTTGAACGCCACGGCCAGCTCGGCCATCTGGCGCTGGCGGCCGGTGTCGATGCGCTCGGGGAGCAGGTTGTTGATGGTGACGTTGGCCGACGCCACGTCTCGGCTCAGCCCCTTGCTGACCGACGTGAGGCCGGCGCGTGCCGCCGACGAGAGCCCCATGGGGGACACCGGAGCCTTCACCATGGCCGACGTGATGTTCACGATCCGGCCGAAGCGCCGCTCGACCATGCCGTCGAGCACGTCGCGGATGAGCAGCAGCGGGGCCAGCAGGTTGGCGTCGACCGCCTCGATCCAGTCCGCCCGGTCCCAGTCGGCGAAGCGGCCGGGGGGCGGGCCGCCGTTGTTGGTGACGAGGATGTCGGGCTCGTCCCAGGCGGCCACCAGCGCGGCTCGGGTGGTCGGGTCGCCGACGTCGCCGGCCACGGCGCGGACCTCCACGCCGACCTCGGCGCGCAGCGAGGCGGCCGCCGCCTCGAGACGAGCCGCGTGGCGCCCGTTGAGGGTCACGTGCACGCCCTCGTGGGCGAGGGACCGGGCGCAGGCCAGGCCCAGCCCGGCGCTCGACGCCGCCACGATCGCGTGGCGGCCCTGGATGCCGAGGTCCATCAGAAGTCCAGGTCGGCCGGGGGGTTGGGACCCCACTGGTTGATGGGCTCGAGCACGCTGCGGGCCCCGGGCGGCGTGGCCGCGGTGAGCAGGTCGGCGTCGGTCCAGTGCTCCACGGTGAACCCCAGCGGGTCCTTCCAGTAGTCGAACACCTGGCCGCCGAGCACGTGGCGGCCCACGCCCCAGTAGTGGCGGCGCTCCTCGGCCAGGAGGTGGTGGTGGCCGGCCATGAGGTCGTCGACGTCGGCCACCTCCCAGGCGCAGTGGCCGAGGCGGACCTCGCCGGTCTCGATCACGAGCAGCGAGTGGTGGTCGGCGGGCTGGTCGGCCCGGTCGCAGCGCAGGAACCGGCCGAGCGGCTCCTCGGGCGAGGTGAGGAACACGTCGTCGGACGTGAGGAGCCCGAGGGTGCGGTGGTACCAGGCCGCCGTGTCGGCGAGCGACGGGGTCTTGATGGCGGCGTGGCCGAAGCGCTTCACCTGCGACGGCCCGAGGGGGACGCGCTGGAGGTCGCCGATCCGCGGCCGGGCCGCCCCCGTGTTGAGCGGGGCGTGGGTGCGGAGGGGCAGCGGGGGCAGGGGCTCGATCCCCGCCACCACGTCGACCACCCGCCCGTCGGGGTCGCGCAGGTGCACGGCCCAGCCGCCGCCGGGCTCGTCGAGCGGCTCCACGCCGGTGCCGGTGGCGTCGGCCAGCACGTCGAGGTCCTCCCGGGTGGCGTCGAAGGCCAGGCCCACGAACCCCGGCTCGCCGAGGTGGGTCACGTGGACGTGGTGGTCGGCGTCGGTGCCCCGCACGTAGAGCGCGTCGTCGGTGCGGGCGGCGCGGTGCATGCCGAACGCGGTGAGGAACGCCTCCATCACGTCGAGGTCGGGGGCGGAGAAGCGGGGGAACGCCACGTCTCGGACTCGGATGATCGGATCGGGCATGGTGAGAAAGTACGGCAGCGAAGTTTCGCTGTCAAACTATTCTGTGTCGAACTACACTGCCGTCATGGCCACCGACGAGCCCACGCTCACCCAGCTCCTCCACGACACCCTCGCCAGCTGGGCCCGGGAGCGACCGGACCTGGACCTCACGGCCATGGGCACCGCGCTGCGCCTCTCGCTGCTGATGAACGTGGCCATGCGCGGCATCGACCGCGTCTTCGTGCCGCACGGGATCACCGTCGGCGAGTTCGACGTGCTCGCGGCCCTCCGCCGCGGCGGCCGAGGCACGGTGAGCACCCCCACCGCGCTGGCGCGCGTGGCCATGGTCTCGCCGGCGGGCATGACCAACCGGCTCAACCGCCTGGAGGC
>JAHBSN010000321.1 GCA_019639095.1 Actinomycetota bacterium | reverse complement strand
GCCCTTCACCCGGAAGGCGAGTCGCACCAGCTCGGGGTGGACGTGGATCCCGTCGGCGATGAGCCCCACCGTGAGCAGCGCCACGCCCGGTGGGAGGGCGTCGAGCCACCCCCGATCCACGGCGCGCACGAGGTCGACGGGGTGCGCCCCTGGTCGGCCGCCGAGGAACGGCCCCTCGAGGTGGACCCCCAGGACCTCGGGGTGGGCGCCGGGACGGGCCGCTGCGTCCGCGATGCGCCGGAGCGGCGCCTCGTAGGCGTGGAGGGGGGCGGTGACGAGCGTGGGGCACCAGGCGGTCACGCCCTGCGCCAGCAGGAGCCGGTCCAGCCGCTCCCAGTCGTCGTGCCGAGCCGACGCCACGTCGACGTCGTCGTGGCCGTTCACCTGGAGGTCCACCAGGCCGGGGATCAGCGTGTGGTGCGAGGCCGGCCCGGAGCCCGTGCGGACGGCCACCACCCGGCCCCGATCGTCGACCTCCACTGCCGCGTGGTCCACGATCCGGTCGGGTAGGACCGCTCGGTGGGCGCGGATCACGGGCACGCGGGGGACCGTACCCGAGGCCCCCACCAGGGGTTCCGGTTCGGAAGTCCAGATCGGTCGGGACCACGCGGGCGTAGGCTCGGTCCCGATGGCAGCCACGGAACCGGCGCTCTCCACCCGTGAGGCGATCATCGTCGAGGCTCGGCGGTGCTTCGCCGAGCACGGGTACGAGGGCACGTCGCTCAACGAGATCGCCGAGGCGGTGGGCATCCGGCGGCCGAGCCTGCTGCACCACTTCCCCTCGAAGGAGGCCGTCTACGCCGAGGTCTTCCGCATCAGCCTCGAGGAGTGGGGGGCCCGGGTGGAGGACGCCGTGGGGCAGGCCTCGCAGGGGTGGCCCAAGGTCGACCTGGTCATCACCACCGGCTTCCGCTTCTTCCAGGAGAACCCGGAGTTCGTGCGGATCGTCCGTCGGGAGGCACTCGACGGCGGTGCCAATCTCGGGATCGACCTCGGCGCATCGCTGCGCCCGTTCCTGCAGCGGGCCATGAGCTGGTTCGAGCGGGAGATCGAGGCCGGCCGGTTCCGGCGGGTCGACACCGAGCAGCTGCTGATCACGGGCTACAGCGTCATGTTCAGCTACTTCAGCGACATCCCGTTCCTCGAGGGCCTGCTCGAGGACGACCCCATGGCCCCCGACGCCCTGGATGCCCGCCTCCAGCACATCCGCAACCTCTTCCACGTGGCCCTCTCCCCGACGGCGCCGTAGCGGCCGGGTCGGTCTCGTGGTCATCGGCGGGCGGCGCGGGTGCGCCCTGTGGAGCGTGTTCGTCGTGGCGCTCGTGGTGGCGCTGGTCGGGGTCGGCATCGCCGTGCGGTGGCGGGAGCGGCGCCAGGAGGATCGCCGCTCGCAGGCGGTGCCGCTCGAGGACCAGGACTACCGGCCGGGCGACTGCCTCACCTGGGCCCAGGACGAGGACGGCCCCGAGTCGGACCGGGCCGAGATCGTGCCCTGCACGGAGGAGCACCTGCGCGAGGTGGTGGCCGTGCTCGAGCTCGACGACGTGCCGGGCGGGTTCCCCGACGAGGACGCCTGGCGGGACCTCAAGGCCCGGTGCCACCCGCACGTCGAACGGGTCATCGGCCCCTACGAGAACTCCATCCTCCACCCGCTCGGCCGGCCGACGATCGCGCCGAGCCGGGACACCTGGGCCGACGGCGACCGCAAGCTCGTCTGCATGGTCGGCCTCCGCCAGGTCGACCTGGCCGCCAAGCGGGCCCGGGTGCGGATGGCCTTCCGGGGCCGGGTCCGGGACCTGGACCTCGTGTCGCCGTTCGCCGCGGGGGACTGCGTCAGCTGGACCGACGAGGAGATCGGCACCGTGCCGTGCGACCAGCCCCACCAGTACGAGGTGACCGGCGTCGTCGACCTGCACGCACGGCCCACGCGGCCCACTGGCGAGCTGCAGACGATCCACATCGCCAGCCAGGAGTGCCCGGACCGCCTGGCGGAGCACCTCGACGGGGCGCCGGCGCCCGGGATCTCCTGGTCGTGGATCCCGATGGACCAAGACGACCTCGACGGCGGGGTGCGCGGGCTGGTGTGCCTGGCCGCCCGCTTCGAGGGACCCGAGGCGCTGGAGCTCGTCGGCCCCATCCGCCCCTGACCGGCGCGCCGATCCCCGAGCGCCGCGGGCGCGTCGGTAACCTCGCCCGCCATGACCGCACGCACCCTGAGCGAGGCCGCCTCCAAGGCGCTCCTGGCCGACCACGGCGTCCCGTTCGCACCCGAGCGGATCGTCCCCGACGCGGCCGGAGCGGTGGCGGCGGCCAGCGAGCTCGGGTTTCCGGTGGTGCTGAAGCTCAACGGCGACGCCATCGCCCACAAGACCGAGCGAGGCCTGGTCCGGCTCGGGCTGGCCGACGCCGATGCGGTGGCCGGCGCCGCCGCCGACCTCCTGGGCCGCGCCACCGAGGCCGACGGCGAGGTCGACCTGCTCGTGGCCCCCATGCTGCGGGGCAACCGGGAGCTCATCGCCGGTCTCGCCACCGATCCGCAGTTCGGCACCACCGTCATGGTGGGCATCGGCGGCATCCTGGCCGAGGCCATCGCCGACGTGGCCGTGCGCCCGGTGCCGATCTCGGCCGTCGACGCCGCCGAGATGATCGACGACCTGGCCACCCAGTCCCTGCTCGGGGCCTTCCGCGGCGAGCCGGCGGTGGACCGGGACGCCCTCGCGGCGGTCCTGCTCGGGTTGTCGGCCGCCGCCCAGGCCGACCCGGCCATCGCGTCGGCCGACCTCAACCCGCTCATCGTCGTGGACGGCGCCCCCGTGGCCGTCGACGCCCTCGTGGAGCTCGATCCCGATCGCGGCGCCGACGTGGCCGGTCCCGCGCGCCCCCGGCCCTCCACCGAGGCCTTCCGCGCCCTGTTCGACCCCAAGGGCGTGATCGTGGCCGGCGTGTCCAGCCACCCCGGCAAGTTCGGCTTCGTGAGCCTCCACAACATCCTCGCCGAGGGCTACGAGGGCTTCGTCGGGGCCACGAACCGAGACGGCGTCGAGGTGCTCGACGTGCAGACCGTGGCCGACGTGGCCGCGCTGCCCGACGGGGCGGCCGACCTGCTCTTCGTCTGCACGCCGGCGGCGGCGAACCCCGACCTGCTGCGCGCCGCGGCGGCCAAGGGCGTGCGGGCCGCCTTCATCACCTCGGCGGGGTACGGCGAGGCAGGGGAGGAGGGGATCGCCGCTCAGCGGGCGCTCGTGGCCCTCGCCGACGAGCTCGGCGTCCTGCTGGCCGGACCCAACGGCCAGGGGGTCGTCTCCACCCCGTCGAAGCTCTGCGCCCAGATCGTGGCGCCCTACCCGCCGGCCGGGCGCATCGGGGTGGCCAGCCAGTCGGGCAACTTCGTCTCGTCGTTCCAGAACTACGCCGTGCAGACCGGCGTGGGGATCAGCCGCGCCGTGTCGGCGGGCAACGCCGCCGCCGTCACGGTGGCGGACTACCTGGACTTCTACGCCGAGGACCCGGAGACCGCGGTGGGCCTGGCCTACGTGGAGGGCGTGCCCGACGGGCGCGCGTTCCTGGAGCGGATGGCCGGCGTCGTGGCCCGCAAGCCGCTCGTGCTGGTGAAGGGCGGTGCCACCTCCGGGGGCCAGCGCGCCGCCGCCAGCCACACCGGCTCGCTCGCCACCGACGACCGCGTCTTCGACGGCGCCTGCCGCCAGGCCGGCATCACCCGGGCGGCCACGGTGGAGGAGGCCTTCGAGGCGGCCGCCACCTTCGCCACCCAGCCCCTGCCGAAGGGCCCGCGCGTGGTGGTCATGACCACCGCCGGCGGGTGGGGTGTGGTGACCGCCGACGCCATCACGCGCAGCGCGCTGGAGCTGGCCGAGCTCCCCGCCGACCTCCTGGCGGCGATCGACGAGAAGCTGCCGCCGCGCTGGAGCCGGAACAACCCGGTGGACCTCGCCGGCGGCGAGACCCGCGACACCATCCCCGAGGTGCTCGAGCTGATCGCCTCCCATCCCGAGGTCGACGCGGTGATCCAGCTCGGGCTCGGCATCCAGGCCAACCAGGCCCGCCTCATGCGCCGCGGTCCCTTCTACCCGGGCCACGGGCTGGAGCGGATCGTGGCGTACCACGAGCGCCAGGACACGCGCTTCGCCCAGGCCGCCGCCGACATCTCCGACGCCACCGGCAAGCCCATCCTGCTCGCCACCGAGCTGGTGGTGGCCGACCCCGACAACGCCGGGCCCTTCGCC
>JAHBSN010000320.1 GCA_019639095.1 Actinomycetota bacterium | reverse complement strand
TCGCCGACGGGGTTGGCGCACAGGAGCGTGACGTCGTGGCCGCGCTCGGTGAGGCCGGCCGCGAGGTGGTCGATCAGGACCTCCGACCCGCCCGCCAGCTCGTTCTCGAGGTCGCGCCAGGCGACGAAGAGGATGCGCATCAGGCGCGGCCCGCGGCGGTGGTGGGGGCCGTCAGCACGGGCCGTGACTGTAGCGTCCCGCACACGATCCGGTCCCGGCAGCCGCTCAGGAGTCCCGTGCCCGAACCCGCTCCCGTCGCCGCCTCGCCGTCGCTCGGCGCGGCCCGCCCGGGGTGGCCGTGGTGGGTGGCGGGGCTGGCCCTCGGGCTGGTGGTCCTGGGTCCCGGGCTCGCCCCCGGGCCCCTGCTCAACCTCGACCTCCTGGTGACGCCGTCGATCCCCGTGCCCAACGGGATCTTCGGGCTGGGCCCGGCCCTCACCCAGCGGGTCCCGTTCTTCGCCCTCCTCGCCGCCGGGTCCTGGCTGGTGGGCGGGCCGCTCGCCACCAAGGTGGTGGTGGTGGTGCTGCTGGCGGTGGGGTTCGTGGGCGCGAGCCGCCTGGCGGCGCCGTCGGGCGGCCCCCTGGCGCGGGCCGCATCGGGTGTGCTGTGGGCCATCGGGCCCTTCGCCGTCACCCGCCTGGGCGCCGGCCACCTCAACCTGGTGTGGGCCGTCGCCGTGCTGCCGTGGGTGCTGCCCCGGCTGTGTCGACCCTCCGCCGACGTCGGCCGCACGTTCCTGGCCGCCGCGCTCCTCGCCGTGGGCGGCCCGGCCGCCGGCACGTTGGGGTTGCTGGCGGTGGTCGTTGGCCTCGTGGTGGAGCGCCTCGACGGCACCCGGCCCTGGCGCCCGGTGGCGGCGGTCCTGGCCAGCGGGGCGGCCAGCCTCGTCTGGGTCGCACCCACGACCGTGGTGCTGTGGGCGGGGGCTCGGGTGTCGTCGGCGGGCGACTTCTCCACCCACACGGGCTCGGTCGGCGGATGGGGCTCGTTGCTCGCTGGCGGTGGGTTCTGGCAGTACGACCAGCAGGTGGGGGCCGTGGGGGTCGGCGGCGCCCTCGCCGGTGCCGCCGTCACCGCCCTGGCCGTGGTGGGCCGGCGCGACCTCGACCGGCGCTGGGCCCGGCCCGCCACGGTGCTCGGCGCCACCGGCCTCGTCCTGGCGGTGGCGTCGGCGGTCCCCGGCGTGCGCGACGCCTACCGCTGGCTGAGCCTGCTGCCCGTGGGCGCCCCCCTTCGGGAGAGCCAGCGCTTCCTGGCCCTGTGGGTCCTGTGGCTGGCGCCGGCGGCGGCCCTCGGCGGCCAGCGGGTCGGTCGGGCGCTGGCGCGCCGATGGGGGGAGGGGGCGGCCACGGTGGCGGCGGCGGCGCCGCTGGCGATCGCCGTCGCCCTGGCCGTGCCGGGCCTGTGGGGCATCGGCGGCCGGCTGGATCCGGTCACGTTCCCCGCCGGGTGGGCCCGCGCCCGGGCCGAGCTGGCGAGCCGGCCCGGCACCACGGTCGCGTTCCCCTGGAACGAGTACCCGTCGCTGTCGTTCGCGGGTGGGCGCACCGTGTTCAACCCGGCGCCTGACTACCTCGGCGGCGACGTCATCAGCAGCTACGACCCGCTCTTCGATCCGGCCCACCCGATCCAGGAGCAGGTCGACCGGCGCGCCGACGTGGTGGCGGGCCTGGTCGAGGACCTGGGCGAGGGCACGCCGGTGAGCGGAGGGCTCGCCGACCTCGGCGTCCGGTGGGTGTTCGTGGCCCACGAGGGCGGCGACCCCCGCTACGAGCGGCTGGCCGACGACCCGGGCCTTCGCCTCGCGTTCCGGGACCCGTCGGTCACCCTCTACGAGGTGGCGGGGTGGACGGCGCCTGCGGTGGCCCCCGACGGCTCCGGCCACGGGCTCGCCCGCCGCCACGCACCGCTGGCCCGCACCGACGCCCCCGCCGGCTCGGTGCTGTCGATGGCGGGCGCCCCCGGATGGGTGCAGGGCTGGGCGTCACCGGCCGAGGTCACCGCCGATGGGCGCCTTCGCACCACGGACCGTGGCCTGCTGTGGTTCGCGCCCGCGCCGGCCCTGCTGGCGATCGACGTGGCGATCCTGGTCGCAGCCTTGATCTTGGTTTGGCGAGGCCGATATCGGGAAAGCACACGCTCGTCGTTTGAAAAGCCCGAATCGCTTGATTCCGGCCAGAACGGACAACTACTGTGATCGCAACTCGCCGGCCGCTTCGGCCTGCACAGGTGGAAGGACCCAGATAGATGAAGCGCACCAAGCTCGTTCTCGGCCTGGCGGTGGCCGCCCTGCTGCTGCTGTTCACCGGCTCCGCGGCGCACGCGCAGTACGAGCCCGGGCCCACCACCACCACGCCCTCCACCGACATCCCCGAGGTCACCGTGGTGCGCGGCCAGACCGTCGACGTGTCGGGCACGGACTGCGCGCCGGGCGCCGAGGTCGTCGTGACCATGGACGACGGCACCAACCTGGGCACCTTCACCGCCGACGACAACGGCAGCTTCGTCACCACCATCACCATCCCGTCCAGCACCTCGCTCGGCTCGCACCTCATCACCGCCACCTGCGGCGACGTGCAGCAGTTCCTGCGGGTCAACGTGCTCGGCGAGTCCACCAGCACCGGTGGCAGCGGCGCCCTGCCCCGCACCGGCTCCTCGAACACCGCCCCGCTCGTGGGCATCGGCGCCGGCGCCCTGGTCCTGGGTGCGGCGTTCGTCTACGGCTCCCGCCGGCCCCGCACCACCTGAGCGGTCGATCCCGGCACCTGCGGCCGGACCCCGAACCACACCCGGTCGGCCACGCTCCGGCGGGGCCGACCCGCGTCCGGCCACGACCCCGATCAGCCGGGTCCGGCCCTCTAGGGTGGAGCGATGCTCGCCTGGATCCTCGCCGTCGGCCCCTCGTTCATGAAGCCGGAGTTCTGGCTGGAGAAGGCCGGCAAGAGCGCCTTCTTCGTGGTCACGGCCATCATCTTCGCCGAGTCCGGCCTGTTCTTCGGCTTCTTCCTCCCCGGCGACTCGCTGCTCTTCCTCTGCGGGTTCCTCACCTCCGACGGCGCCCAGGAGTTCGTGACCAAGACCGCGCCCGAGCTCCAGCCGGTGCTCGATGGCATGCCGCCGCTCTACGTCATGCTCCCGGTGTTCTTCGTGGCCGCCGTGCTCGGCGACCAGGTCGGCTACATCTTCGGCAAGCGGGTCGGCCCGGCGCTGTTCACCCGAGAGGACTCCCGCCTGTTCAAGCAGAGCCACGTGACCAAGGCCCACGAGTTCCTCGAGAAGTACGGTCCCAAGACCATCCTGCTGGCCCGGTTCGTGCCGATCGTGCGCACCTTCGCCCCCATCGTGGCCGGGGTGGGCGGCATGCGGTACCGCACCTTCATCACCTACAACATCGTGGGCGCCTTCCTGTGGGCCGTGGGCATCACCACGCTCGGGCACTTCCTCGGCAACGTCGGGTTCATCCGGGACAACATCGAGTACACGATCATCGCCATCGTCGGTGTCTCGCTGCTGCCGATGGTGATCGAGCTCTACCGGGCCCGCCGCCACCGCCACGAGGCCGACGCCGGCCAGCCGGTGGTGGCCCTGGAGGCCGACGAGGTCGTCTGACGCCCGTCGAGGCTCGGAGCAGCCCGTGGAGAAGGTGGTGGCCGTCCTGTGGCGGCCCGAGGGCACGCCGATGGAGGCGTGGGCCGAGGTCCTCCTCGGCCCGCTGGCCGCCCGGCTCGGGGACCTGGGCGCCGCGGGCGTCCAGGTCAACGTGGCCGACGGCGCCGTGGCCGGCGCTGCGGTGCGCTTCTCGACCTTCGAGCGGCCCATCGAGGCCGTCGTGGCGGTGTGGCTCCCCACAGCCACCGGCTCCGCCGCCGACGCGGTGCTGGCCGAGCTCGGTGTGGCGGCCGAGCGGATGGCGGCGTACCTCGTCACCGAGTCGGTGCCCCTCGCCCCGCCACCCGTGGGGCCGGGGGAGCGCACCCCGGGGTTCGCCAACGTGGCGCTCCTGCGCCGGCCGGCGCACCTCGACCGGGACGAGTGGCTGGCCCGCTGGCAGGGCGACCACACCCAGGTGGCCATCGACACCCAGAGCACCTTCGGCTACGTCCAGCACGTGGTGGTGCGACCCCTCACCCCCGGTGCCCCGGTCGTCGACGGCATCGTGGAGGAGCTCTTCCCCATCGAGGCGCTGCACGACTTCCATGTGTTCTTCGACACCGGCGGCAGCGACGACGAGCTGGGCCGGCGCATGGCCGC
>JAHBSN010000032.1 GCA_019639095.1 Actinomycetota bacterium | reverse complement strand
GCCGAGCGGACCCCCAAGCCGGCCCGCGCGCTGGAGACGGTCGACGACTACCGGCTGCGGTACGCGTCCTACAAGGTCGACGAGCACCTCCAGGCCGCCCACGCCCGGTTCCCGTTCGTGGCCACCTGGGACGACCACGAGGTGGCCAACAACCACATGGGCGACCTGCTGCCGGGCAACCCCGACCCCGAGGCCGGTCGGGCGCTGAAGGTCGCCGCGTACCAGGCGTGGTGGGAGCACCTCCCCGTGCGCCTCGACCCGCCCGAGGGCAGCGACCTCGCGGTCTACCGCGCCGTCACCGTGGGCGACCTCGCCCGGATCCACGTGCTCGACGAGCGCCAGGACGCCGACCAGCCGCCGTGCCGCCCGGCCGAGGGCACCGTGATCGACTACGGCGACTGCGCCGAGCGACTCGACGAGGACCGGTCGCGCCTCGGCGCCGCCCAGGAGGCGTGGCTCGCCGACTCGCTGCAGGAGGGCGGCGTCACCTGGAACCTGCTCGGGAACCCCGTCGTGCTGGCCGGGGTCGACGCCGGCAAGGAGAGCCCGGCGTTCTACCTCGACACCTGGGACGGGTTCCCCCAGGCGCGCAAGCGGCTCATCGCCCAGCTCGCCGAGGTGTCGAACCCGGTGGTGCTCACCGGCGACTACCACGCCGGCATGGTGCTCGACGTCCACGCCCGGCCCTTCGACCAGGGGAGCGACGTGGTGGCCCCGGAGTTCATGGCGCCGCCGATCTCCTCGCCGCTCTTCGCCGACGACATCTCGGCGCGCACCCCCCAGCTGCGCCAGCAGCTCAACGCCTACGGCTACCTCACCGTTGCGGTGGCGCCCGAGGAGCTCACCGTGGCCTTCCGCGTGCTCGACGACGTGTCCGATGCGGCCAGCCCGATCGCCACCGCCGCCACGTGGACCGTGGCCGCCGGCGACCCCGTGGCCCGGCAGGCCTGACGGCCCCTCACAGATCGCTCACAGCCGGCCGGTAGACCCGTCGGCATGGCCACCGCCCGCCCCACCCCGCCGTTGCGGCCACGCCGTCGTGCCGTGGCCCCGCTGCTCGCCCTGGTGCTCGGCGCCGTCGGGCTCTCGGCGTGCCTGTCGGCACCGGCCAAGACCGACCAGATCGTCAGGATCGCCTCGACCACCGTCGACGGCTGGCAGTTCGACCAGTACCGCAACCCGGCCTACCCCTGCTCGATCAGCGGCTACCAGACGTTCGTGATCGGCACGAGGGTGGGCTCGTCGCCCACCGCCACCCGGCCGCTCTGGGTGAAGATGCGCGGCGGCGGAGCCGGCTGGTTCGCCGCCGACGGCTCGCCCCAGCCCACCGCCGGGGTGAAGTCCGAGGAGTCGTTCTCGACCCAGCTCGGCTACGTCGACAAGGGCCTCACCGCCCTGGTGCAGGCGGCCCCCGAGGGCTTCCGGGTGCTCGTGGTGTCGATGTGCAGCCACGACATCTACGCCGGCAACGACACCCCCGACCCCAACAACCCCAACACCACGCCCGACGGGGCGGCTCGGCCCACCACCGGGCTCACCGCCACCAAGGCCGCCATCCAGTTCGCGACGGCCACGTACCCCACCGACGACTTCTTCCTCCACGGGACCAGCGCCGGGAGCGTGGGCACCTTCGGCGTGGCGTGGGCGCTGCAGCAGCAGGGCCTGGCTCCCGCCGGGATCGTGGCCGACGCCACCGTGCTCAACCAGGAGTGGCAGCGCTACGTCTTCGAGAACGGCGTGCAGGGATCGGTCGGCTGCGAGAAGGCCACCGAGGAGCGCGGCGTGGGCGTGCTCGGGCGCATCGACCCCGAGCTGGGCGATCCGGCCAACCAACCCGACCACCTGGTGGCCGAGGGGCGCCTCACCGTTCCGATCCTCCACCTCTGGAACCACGGCGACCAGAACAGCTGCGGCTCGGTGCCCATCGACTGCCCGCTGCACGACGGCACCACGATGGTGCTGGGCGCCACCGACTGCGCGCACGAACCCCTCCGGCGGGCCATCGCCGGCCTGCCGGCCGGCAGCCGATCGGTGAACCTCCCGGTGTGCGTGGAGGGCGGCGACGCCACCACGTCCTGCGACCGCCACGTGGTCACCACGGCCAAGAACGGGGTCAACACCGACCCGGCCAGCCCGGCCGACTACAACGCCGCGATCCTGGCGTGGGTGCGGGCCCGCCTCGCCGACGACTGATCGCGCCGATCGGAGCCCGCTGGCGCCGGGCTGGCAAGCTGGATGGCGTCCGCCGCCGCCAGGAGCAGCCATGACCGCCGCCGCCGTCAACGGGATCACCATCGAGTACGAGGAGCACGGCCCCGGCGACGGCGAGCCGGTGCTGCTCGTGATGGGGCTGGGCGCCCAGCTGGTGCTCTGGCCGCCGGCGTTCATCGACGCCCTGGTGGCGAGCGGGCACCGGGTGATCACCTTCGACAACCGCGACGTCGGGCGGTCGTCGCGCATCGACGCCCCCGCCCCATCGGTGGCCGACCTCGCCCGCGCCCTGGTGGCCCGGCGATCCCGCTCGGCGCCCTACTCCCTGGCCGACATGGCCGACGACGCCGCCGCCCTGCTCGATCACCTGGGCATCGCCCGGACCCACGTGGTGGGCGCGTCGATGGGCGGGATGATCGCCCAGGAGCTGGCCATCCGGCACCCGGCCAAGGTGGCCACGCTCACCTCGATCATGTCCAACACCGGCGAGCGCAAGTACCGCCACCCGAGCCCGGCGCTGCTGCCGGCGCTGCTGCGGGTGCGCAGCGCCGAGCCCGGCGACACCGAGACCGGGATCGAGGTGGCCCGGCTGATCTCGGGCCCCGAGTTCGACGAGGCGGCCGCCCGGGAGATCGAGGCTGTGGAGGTGAGCCGCGGCGGCGACCCGGCCGAGGCCATGGCCGGCGTGGCCCGCCAGACCCTGGCCGTGCTGAACAGCCGGGACCGCACCGACGACCTGCGCCGCCTGCGGGTGCCCACCCTCGTGGTGCACGGTCTGCTCGACCGCCTAGTGCGCCCGGTGGCGGGCATGGCCACCGCCCGCGCCGTGCCCGGCGCCCGGTTGGTGATGTATCCCGACATGGCCCACGACATGCCGGCCTCCCGCATCCCCGAGCTCACCGACGAGGTGCTCGTGCACCTCGCCCGGTCACCCATCACCGCCCGCGAGGCGGCGCTGGCATCGGGCTGACGGGGCCTCGCCTCAGCCCTGGGCCAGGCGGGCCCGCCAGTCCTCCAAGAGGTCGGTGAGGGTCTGGCTGATCGGGATCTCGGGCTCCCAGCCGGTGGCGTCGGTGAGGCGCTGGTGGCTGCCGCGCAGCACGGGCAGCTCCACGGGGCGCAGCAGGTCGGGGTCGACCTCGAGCCGCAGCGGCACGCGCGCCTGGGCCACGAGCTGGTCGGCGAGGTCCGACACGGCGAGGTCCACCTCGGAGCACACGTTGTAGACCTGCCCCGGCTCGCCCTTCTCGGCGAGGAGCCGGTAGGCCCGCACCACGTCTCGCACGTCGGTGAAGTCCCGTCGGGCCGAGAGGTCGCCCACCTTCAGCACCTCGCCGCCCTCGAGCTCGGCCCGCGCCACGCGCGACGCCAGGGCGGGGGCCACGAACTTGTCGGTCTGGCCCGGCCCGAGGTGGTTGAAGGCCCGCACCCGCAGCACCGGCAGGCCCCGGCCGAGCCAGGCCTGGAGCCCGAGGTAGTCGGCGGCCACCTTGGAGGCGGCGTAGGGGCTGGCCGGGCGCAGCGGGGAGTCCTCGGTGAGCGGCAGCTCCGACGGGTCGACGATGCCGTAGACGTCGGCGCTCGACACCGCCACCACCCGCTCCACGCCGCAGTCGGTGGCGGCGCTCAGCACATTGAGGGTGCCCTCGGCGTTGGCCCGGAACGCCTCCACGGGGGCCTTCCACGAGCCGCCCACGTCGGCCCAGCCGGCCAGGTGGTAGATCACGTTGGGGGCGATGTCGGCGATGGCGGCGCCCACCGCGGCGGCGTCGGTGATGTCGAGGCCGTCGATGGCGCGGTCGATGCCGGTCACGTGGTCGCCCATGGCGGTGAGGTGGGCCACCAGGTGGCGGCCGACGAAGCCGGTGGAGCCCGTGACGAGGGCCTTCGTGGCAGACATGGGACCCGATGCTACGGCACGGTCCCGGATGGGTCGGTTGGTGGCCAGCAACTACCGTTCTCCCGGTGACCGGCCGGAGGAGTCCCCGTGGGTTGTGACGTGTCGGTGCTCCTGCCGGCCTACAACGAGGCCGAGAACCTGGCCGAGGTGGTGCCGGCCATCGCCGCCGAGCTGGACCGGCTCGGCGGGTCGTGGGAGATCCTGGTGGTCGACGACGGCTCCACCGACGGCACCCGGTCGGTGATGGCGGGCCTCCGCAGCCCCCAGGTGCGCTACATCCGGTTGCGCCGCAACTCCGGCAAGTCGGCGGCGCTGTCCATGGGGCTCGACCACGTGCACGGCCAGCGGGTGGTCCTCATGGACGCCGACGGCCAGGACGACCCGGGTGCCATCGAGGACCTGCTGGCGGCGCTCGACGGGGGCGTCGACCTGGCCACGGGCCGGCGCGCCGTCCGCAACGACCGCTTCGTGAAGCGCACCACGTCCAAGCTCTACAACGGCGCCACCGCGTGGGTCACCGGGGTGCCCGGCAAGGACTTCAACTCGGGCCTCAAGGCGATGTCGCGCGAGCTCGCCGACAGCCTCGAGATGTACGGCGAGCTCCACCGCTACATCCCCGTGCTCGCCGTGTGGAACGGGTTCAAGGTGGTGGAGGTCGACGTCGAGCACCACGAGCGGCTCCACGGCTCGTCCAAGTTCGGCCCCGCCCGGTTCTGGCGGGGGTTCCTCGACCTCGTCACCGTGAAGTTCCTGACCACCTACACCGCCCGGCCGTTCCACCTCTTCGGTGGCATCGGGTTCATCATCGGCAGCATCGGCGGCGCGATCCTCGCCTGGATGGCCGCCTCGAAGCTCCTCGGCCACGACATCGGGCAGCGCCCGGCGCTGCAGGCGGGGGTGCTCCTCGTGGTGGTGGCGGTCCAGATGGTCTCGCTCGGCCTCACCGCCGAGCTCATGGTGAACCTGCGCCGTCGCCGCAAGCTCGACGGCACCGCCGAGGGCGACCACTGATGGCCGACGCGCCGCGACCCGTCGAACGTCGCGCCCATCGGCCTCGCGCCGGGCCTGGCACTCGACGCCGCCGGCAGGGCGCGGCCAAGTACGGCACCACCAACCCCGTGGTCCAGCGGCTGCTGGCGTCGTGGATGGGGAAGCTCCAGGGCGTGCTCGGCACGCCCACCGGCACCACGGTCGACGTCGGCGTGGGGGAGGGGTTCGCGCTCGAGCGCATGTTCCCCGAGGGCACCGAGGTGGTGGCCCTCGAGTACCGCCACGACAAGGCGGTGGTGGCGTCCGAGCGACTGGCCTCGGTGGCGGTGGTGCGCGGCGACGCCGGCGTCCTCCCGTTCCCCGACGCCGCCGCCGACCTCGTCACGTCCATCGAGGTGCTCGAGCACCTGCCCCGCTTCGATCAGGCGGTGGAGGAGATGGCCCGCATCTGCCGGGGTCGCCTGGTGGTGTCGGTCCCGTGGGAGCCGTGGTTCCGGCTCGGCAACCTGGGGCGGGGCAAGAACGTGCGCCGCCTCGGCAACGACCCCGAGCACGTCCAGGCCTTCACCCCCGCCCGCCTGCGACGCGCCCTCGCCCCCCACTTCGCCGAGGTGCGCGTGGTGAAGGCGTTCCCGTGGCTGATCGCCGAGGCCCGCGCTTGAGCCAGCCCCGCACCCGCATCGTGATCGACGGGAAGCCTCTGGTGGACGACCACTTCAGCGGCGTCGGCCACTACGCCATGGGCCTGCTGCAGGCCTTCGACGAGCTGCTCGAGCACCAGCCCGACCTCGACGTGCGCATCGCCGTGCCGGTGAAGCGGGTGCCGAAGCTGGCGCCGTACCGCCTGCGCCGCATGCGCCCGCTCCCGATCTACATCACCCTCAGCCTGATGCGGCGCCTCATCGTGCAGGACCGCATGCCGCGCATGGACCTCGTCCTCGGCCGCGGGATCTACGTCTTCCCGGACTTCGTCCGCTGGCCGCTGGCGCGGTCCCGCTCGATCACCGCCATCCACGACCTGTGCTTCGAGAAGGTCCCCGAGATGGTCGACGACGACAACGGGCGGTTCCTGCGTCGCGAGGTGGCGCGCAGCGCCGTGCGGTCCGACCTCGTCACCGCCCTCACCCAGGGCATGGCCGACGAGATCGCCGAGCAGTACGGGATCGATCGCGATCGCGTGCGCGTGGTCGGGTGCGCGGCCGACACCCGCCACTTCTACAAGCGCTCCGAGCGGGAGGTCGCCGAGGTCAAGGAGCGCTACGGCGTGTTCGGGCCCTACGTGCTGGCGGTGGGCAACGTGGAGCCCCGCAAGAACCAGGCTCGCCTCATCGAGGCGTTCTGCGGCCTCTCCGCCGACCTCGCCGGGGAGCTCACCCTCGTGCTCGTGGGGGCCGGCGCCTGGAAGGAGGCCGAGGTCCGAGCCCAGGTGGACCGAGCGCTGGCCCGGGGGGCCAAGGTGAAGCTGCTGCTCGGCCAGGTGACCGACGCCGACCTGCCGGCGCTCTACAGCGGCGCCCGCTGCTCGGCGTACGTGAGCGTCTACGAGGGCTTCGGGATGCCGCCCCTGGAGTCGATGGCCTGCCAGACGCCGGTGGTGGCCAGCAACGCCTCGGTGATCCCCGAGGTGGTGGGTGAGGCGGCCGAGCTGGTCGATCCGCACGACACCGCGTCGATCACCGCCGGACTGGAGTACGTGCTGCGTCTCGATCCGGAGGAGCGGGCGGCGGTGGTGGCCGACGGGCTGGCCAACGTGGCCCGCTACGACTGGGACACCGCGGCGCGCGCGCTGCTGGCCGCCATCCGATCGGTGCAGGGCGGCTCCCGGTGAGGATCGGCATCGACCTCCGGGCCATGCAGCTCGGCCACCAGTTCCGCGGCATCGGCGAGGTGGTCCGCCAGAGCTGCCGACAGCTCGACGCCCGGTCGCCGGCCACCGACGAGGTGGTGGCGTTCGTCGACGAGGGCGGCCCGAGCGTGGGCCACGAGCTCGAGGCGGCGTTCGGGCCCGAGCGCTCGGTGGGCATCGTGGAGCTGCCCCACCGCCCGCCCCCGCCTGGCCAAGCTCCAGGACAGCATCACCCCCGAGCGTGCGACCGCCATCGCCCGCTCCTGCGATGCGCTGGTGCAGTTCGACTTCTCGCTCGGCGTGCCGCCCAGCGTGCCCACCATCGTGGTGGTCTACGACCAGGTGCCGGTGCTGCTGGGCGATCGCTACCCGCACAACTACCGCCCCACCTACCGCGCCGCCCGCAACGCCGGGCTCCGGCCGCATCGCGCCGCCGAGAAGGCCCTCGGGCGCGCCGTCTACGAGCGCCACCTCACCCACGCCCTCGAGCGCGCTGCCCACCTCGTGGCGATCTCCGAGCACACCGCCGAGACCACCCGGGCCTTCGCCGACGAGCACGGCGTGCGCGGCGTGGAGGCCAAGCTCTCGGTGGCCCGCCTCGGCCACACCCCACCCTCCGGGCGCCCGCCGGACCTGAACGCCATGGAGCGGGCCCGGTTCGAGGCCCTCGGGCTCACCCGCACGCCGTTCGTGTTCTTCATGGGGGGCTCCGACGAGCGCCGACGCATCGACCTGCTCGTGGCCGCCTTCAACGACCTGCGCGCCCGGGGGGTGGAGCTGAAGCTCGTGCTGGCCGGCTACGACTTCGTGACCATGGAGATGGTGCTGTCGGAGGCGGCCCGGCTCGCGCTGCTGTCGTCGTCGTACCGCCACGACACCCACCTCCTCGGCTTCGCGAGCGAGGCGGAGCGCCACTGGCTCTACGAGCACGCCGAGGCGTTCGCCTTCCCCACCGAGCACGAGGGCTTCGGGCTCCCGGTGGTGGAGTCGCTCGCCCAGGGCTGCACGGTGGTGGCGTTCGACAACACGTCGCTGCGCGAGGTGGCCGGCCCCAACTGCGAGCTCGTGGCCGGCACCTGGCCGGCGCTGGCGGCGGGCATCGAGCACGTGCTCGCCCGCGGCGAGGCCGAGAAGGCCGAGGCCGGCGAGGCCGGTCGGGCCTGGGCGGCCACCTTCACCTGGGACACCATCGGGGCCGAGCTGCGGTCCCGCCTCGACGCGCTGGGCTGACCCCCGGACGCGGCACGAGCCGGCGGCCCGGAGGCCACCGGCTCGTGACGGAGCGCGTCTCGGGCTAGGGGAGCGCCGTGAGGGTGATGGTGGACTTCCACCCGTCGTCGGCGATGCTGCGGTTGCCGAGCCCCGGGTACTCGCCGGCGGTGAACCCGTTGGCGATGGTGTCGTTGGCGCCGAAGCGGATGGCCACCTCGTCGCCGCCGGCGGCGGGGAAGAAGGCGTTGGAGTCCGACTTCACGTAGAGGCCCACGGAGAACTCCACCGTGATGGCCTGGGTGGTGCTGCCCTGCACCGAGGTGGCGCCTGAGCCGGTGAACTCCCGGTTCGTGGTGCCCTCGCCCCCGCCCAGGCGGTGGACCACGGAGCTGGGGTTGGGCGTGAAGCTGAAGTCCTGCCAGGGACCGGTGCCCACCCGGACGCGGCCGGTGACCGCGGTCTGGAACCGGGTCTCGCCGCCCGCGTCCTCGAGGGCCACCTTCTCGTCGATGAGGGTGTGGGCGCCCTTGATGACCTGGCTCAGGTCGAGCTTCCACGTCTCGCCGTTCTCGGGGATCGCGTTCATGGAGACCCGGTAGGCGGCGGTGGCGCTCCTGGACTCGTCGTCCACCGTGCAGCAGGCGTCGGCGCCGATCATGCCGTTGAAGTCGACCTTCACCTGGGTGGGCGTGACGGTGGAGCGGATGCGGTGCCGCCACTGGTTCACGTCGAAGGCGGAGTCCACGACGCTGTCGGCCGTGCTCAGGTCGGTCACCGACACGTTGGCCAGGCGGGTCTGGGGCACCTGGTCCAGGTTGGAGTAGAGCACCCAGTAGTTGCCCTGGCGGTTCACGGACTTCACGTTGAGCTTCAGGCCGAGGAAGTCCGGCAGCGGGAAGGCGGCGAAGGTGTCGCTCAGGCCGCTGACGAAGCTCGGGAACAGGCTCGGGAACAGCGCCTCCATGGCCGGTTCGGAGACCCCGATGGTGTTGCGGTACACCCGGGCCTTCACCGCGGAGGAGGGCGGGGGGCTGATGGTGGGGGCGAGCTGGTCGAGCGCCGGGTTCACGCCAAGGTCGAAGCCGAGCGGGGCGTCGACGGCCAGCTCCAGCACCACCGACTCGTTGCCATCGGTGGTCTGGATGAACTGCAGGAGCAGGTTGCCGAGCACCAGCTCACCCGGCTCGCCGTTGGGGCCGGCGCGGTCGGTGAGGTACGGACCGGTGGTGGGCACCACGCGGATCTTGATCGGGGTGCCGGGCGGCAGCTTGGTGCCGAACTGCGGGGCCAGCAGCGACAGCACCGTGGAGGTGATCGGCACGGGCGGGCCGCCGAGGGAGATCTCGGTGACGTCCTGGTTGAGCAGGCCGCACTCGGTCATCGAGGACAGCATCTGGTTGAACGCGGACGACGAGACCACGAGGCCCAGGCCGTAGGGATCGCCCGACGGCGTGGTGGCCCCGAGGGTGGGGTAGGTGCCGGGGACGTCGAACGCAGAGGTGAGGTCCGGGGCGTTGGCCACGGCGGGGCAGTCCGACGGACCGGAGCCGATGGTGGGGAAGAAGTCCGCGTCGGCCCGGAAGTCGATGGCGGTGGAGCTCTCGGTGATCTGGGTGAAGGGGGCGTCGAGGTTGACCTTGACCGCCGTGCCCACCGACCCGGCGATGGAGATGTCGCCGAGGGCGGCCTGGATCGCGGCGGCCACGGGCGAGTCGAGCGGGCCGCTCCCGTCGGGATCGCCGAGCTGGGAGCTGAAGCCACCGGCCACGAGGCTCTGGATCTGGCCGCCGGCCAGCGCGTTGACGATGTCGCCGATGAGGAAGGTGTCGGCGTCGCAGATGCCGGAGATGAACTCGTAGCCCACCGTGCCGGTGTCGACGCTCGGCGTGCCCACCAGGTTCACGTCGACCTTCGACGGGTTGCCCGGCAGCGGGCGGAAGTCGAAGGTGTTGGTGATCACCGTGGTGGGGATCTGCAGCTCGAGGCGGCAGTTCGTGTTGATCGCCAGGTTGTCGGTGATGTTCAGGTCGACGCCGATGTAGAGGTCCTTCACCGTGATGGTGGTGGAGACCCCGTTGTCGCCGCTGCCGGCCACCACCGAGGCGCTGCCGATGCCGGCCTCGTAGGCGTTGCCCTTGATGTCGAAGGTGAGGAAGGCGTCGGGCACGTTGAACAGCGGCCGCTGGGCCAGCAGGATCGAGCCGATGTCGAACGCCCCGCCGGCGAGCTGGTTGATGACCGGGCCGAGGTTGGCCAGGCCGGTGTTGGTGAAGCGCAGCCCCACGCCCTCGGGCGAGTAGGCGCCGTCGGGCACGCTCGGGCCGTTGATCACCGCCTTGCGCTGGCGCCACTGGACGCCGCCCGGGTCGGTGTACAGGGCATCGATCGAGGTCGTGTAGCCCGACGTCGCCGCCACCGTGGTGGACCACGTGCCGTCGCCGGCCACCGGGACCGTGGCGCCGTTCACCTTCAGCGTGCCGCCGGGCTTGGCGCCCGAGGGCAACTTGCCGCTCACCGGCACCGTGGGGCCGGCCACGATCTGGCCGTCCGGCGGCGAGAGCACCATGTCGGTGGTGTCGCAGGCCGTCAGCACCAGCACGACGGCCGCGAGGATCAGGAACAGACGCTTCATCGCTATGAGCCCCCCCGGGCGGTACGACACGCTCCACAGGCGTGCACCGCAGCCCTTGCTACCACAGGGCCCTCTTTCAACGCCCGTTGGCGTCGACCTCCGCGGGGGTGGCGGTGGCGGGCGCCGGGTCGCCGCCGGGCGGGACCGGCTCGGCGGGCTCCTGGCCCGGGATCTCGCCGTGGAAGAAGTGGACCACGGTGGGCTCGAGCGCCACGGCGCCCCGCTCGATGCCGGGCTGCATGACCTCGAAGGTGTCGAGCTGGAAGCGGTCGTCGTAGACCACCCCTCCGGTCCGGCTCGTGGCGCTCACCGAGATCAGGTAGCTGCCGTCGAGCAGCGGCACGCGCGGGAGGTCGAAGCAGACCGCGCCCACGCCGTCGACCCAGTGGATGGGCTGCATCAGGTCCTGCGTGCTCGTCCCGTAGATCAGCTCGCCCCGCTGGTCGACGACCTCGAAGGCGAACGCCACGTCGACCACCCGCTCGGGGGCCACGTAGTCGATGCGCAGGCGCATCGGCTGGTTGGGGAGCAGGAACCGGGCGTCGGGATCGGGGTACTCCGCAGCCACGGAGGTGATCGTGACGGGCTTGTCGAGCTCGATCGCCGGGACCGACGCGGACGGCGGCCCCGACCACTGCGGCTCGGCCTCGCCGGCGTCGGCGGCACCTGGCTCGGGCTCGGGCTCCAACGCGATGCCCCGCCGCGCCAGCGTCTCGCGCAGCGTGCGGATGGCCTCGCCCGGCTCGGCCACGTCCACCAGGCGACCGTGGTCGAGCACCGCGGCCCGGTCGGCCAGCTGGCGCACGAGCTCGGCGGCGTGGGACACGAGCAGGATCGTGCGCCCCTCGGTCTGGAGCTGGCGGACCCGGTCGATGCACTTGCGCTGGAACGACTCGTCGCCCACCGACAGCACCTCGTCGACCAGCAGGATCTCGGGCTCCACGTTGATGGCCACCGCGAACCCGAGCCGGGCGTACATGCCCGAGGAGTAGTGCTTGACCTGGTTGTCGATGAAGTCCCACAGCTCGGCGAACTCGACGATGTCGTCGAAGATGGCGTCGATCTGGGTGCGGGAGAAGCCGAGGATCGAACCGTTCAGGTAGATGTTCTCCCGCCCGGTGAGGTCGGGGTGGAAGCCGGCGCCCAGCTCGAGCAGGGCGGCCAGGCGGCCTCGGGACACGATCTTGCCGCTGGTGGGCCGGAGCGTGCCGGCCACGCACTTGAGCAGGGTGGACTTGCCCGACCCGTTGTGGCCGAGGAGGGCGAAGGTCTCGCCTTCGGCGATCTCGAACGTGACGTCGTCGAGCGCCTTGAACGTGTGGTGCGGGTTGCGGCCGAAGTTGATGATCCGCTCCTTGGCGGACTTGGCCTGCTCCTGGTAGATCCGGAACTCCTTGGTGACCGACGTGACCTCGATGGCGGCGGCGGTCATCAGATCTCCTGGGCGAAGTTGTCCTCGAGCCGGCTGAACAGCGCGAGGGCGCCGTAGAGCAGGACGAGCGAGACCGCGCCCGCGATGGCGAGGTGCATGGCGTACCAGCTCATCGGGTGCTCGGGGAGCACGGGCACGAAGTTGGGGTCGGCCAGCTGCGCGCTCGTGGCCGGCTCCGGGTTGTACAGCGTCCGCTGGAAGGTGATGACCACCGTGAGCACCGGGTTGAGGTGGGCGAGCCACTCGCCCTTCTCGCCGTAGCGGTTCACGAGGCGCTCGGCCACGAGCCCGTAGTTGAAGGCGATGGCCGACATCCAGAACCACGCCAGCAGGGCGACCTCGAGCAGGTGCTGGGTGTCCCGGAGGTACACGTTGACCGCGGAGAGGGCGATGGCGAGCGCGGTGCAGAGCACGAGCAGCACCAGCAGGGCGAGGAGGAACACCGGCACGAACTCCACCGCCGGCATGCGCCGGAACACCACCAGGGCGGCCACCAGCACCATGCTCTGGAGGAAGAAGTGGACCACCGCGGCCGCCACCGAGGCGAGCACCAGCGCCTCGCGCGGGAACCACACCTTGGTGACCAGGCCGGCGTTGACCACGATCGACGACGTGCCGGCGCTGAGCCCGGCGCTGAACAGGTTCCAGGCGAGCAGGCCCGACAGGAAGAAGATGCCGAAGTAGGGGACCGAGGTCTTGGCGATGATCGAGAAGACCAGCGAGAACACCACGAGGTACATCAGCGGGTTGAGCAGCGACCACACGAAGCCGAGGACGCTGTTCTTGTACTTGACCTTGAGCTCCTTGCGGGTGAGGTTGCCCACCAGCTCGCGGTACTGCCACAGCAACCGCACCCGCTCCAGGGGGGTGGGGCGCTTCGAGACCTCCAGGGCCGGGCTGGGGCTGGCCCGCTCGGGGACCAGCGGCACGTGGGCCAGGTCCGGGGCCTCGGAGGTGTCGGTCACGGTCAGACGAGGTTACTGCCGCGCCGGCGTCCGGGCGAGGTCGGCCACCACCCTCGCCATGTCCCGCCCGAGCACCTGCCAGTCGTAGCGACGGCGCACGAGGGCCCGGCCGGCGTCGGCGCGCCGGGCGGCGGCGTCGGGGTCGCCCAGCACCGCGTCGAGGCCGGCGGCGAAGCGCTCCGGCGGGGCGAGCACCAGGTGCTCCCCGTCGACCACGTCGACGCCACGGGCCCCGAAGGGCGTGGACAGCACCGGCACCCCGGTGGTGAGGTACTCGATCAGCTTGAGGTTGGTGCCCGAACCGGTCCGCATCGGGTTGAGGGCGACGTCGGCGGTGGCCAGGAGCTTGGCCTTGGTGCGCTCGGCGACGTTGCCGGGGAAGACGACGTTGGGCGGCGTGAGCTGGTCCTCGAACGCCTGGCCGTGGCTCCCGCAGGACAGGAACAGCACGTCGGGGCGCTCGGCCGCCACCTCCAGGATGAGGCGTGCCGCGTCGAGGTTCGGCGGGTGCCACGAGCCGAAGAACACGGCCAGGGCGCTCGGCGTCCGGGCGGTGCCGGCGGATCGGCGGTAGCGCTGGCGCCAGCGCGCCCCGGCCGCGGCCCGTTCGGCGGGGCTGGCCACCCGCTCGAGCACCGTGGTGCCGTTCGGGATCACCGTGAACGACGCCAGGTTGCGGTCGTAGCGCGCCGCCAGGGCGGCGGCGTCGAGGTCGGAGCAGGCGGTGATGGCTGCCGACTCGGTGACCGCGGCGCGCTCCACGGCCTCCACGCGGCGCAGCAGCTCCTGGCGCACGGCCGTGGTCGGGAGCGCCTCGGCCTTCAGGTCGGCCTCCACGTTGTAGGCGTCGTACACGAACGGGAGCGGGCAGCCCGACTCCAGCAGGGCGGGGAGCAGGTACGGCTCGGCCAGGATCACCAGGTCGGCCTCGGCGGTGGCCCGCTCCACCGCGGCCCGGTAGGCGGGGGTGTGCGCGCTGTGGGGTCCGGCCAGGATGTCGGTGACCGGCATCCGGGCCTCGAGGCTCACCTCGTCGTCGAGGTCGCTGTGCGCCCGGCTGCGAGGCACCACGGTCTGGGTGAGGCCGGGGGCCACGGGGCCGCTGCTCGGCGCCCACCCCCGGCCCACGAGCGAGACCACGTGCACGTCGGCGTCGTGGGCAAGAGCGCCGTAGAGGTTGCGAGCCCGCAGCTCGCCGCCGTGGCGCGGCGCGTCGACGGTGAAGGTGGCCAGCACCGCCACCCGGGGCCGGCGGGCTCCGTGCGGGGCCGGGGTGGGGGCGGCGGCCGGGAAGGAGGCGGCGTGGCGGGGGAGGTCGTCGCCCAGCAGGTCGGCCACGGCGCGCGCCCAGGTGACCCGGGCGCCGCGTCGCTGGGCCTCCCGTCCGAGGTCGGCGGCCCAGGCGCGGTCGGCCGCCAGCCGGGCGAGGGCCCGGCCCACGCCGGCCGCGGTGGGAGGCGCCACGAGCCCAGTGACCCCGTCGGCCACGAACTCGGTGGGCCCGCCGGAGTCGGTGCAGGTGACCACGGGGGTGCCCTGGGAGAAGGCCTCGAGGGCCACGAGGCCGAGGTCCTCGTCGTCGGGCACGAACGGGACGGCGATCGCCTCGCGGTACATGACCGAGAGCGACTCGTCGGGCACGAACCCGCAGAAGGAGATGCGCGGGTCGTGGGCCGCCCGGGACCGCAGCTCGTCGGCGAGCGGGCCGGTGCCGGCGATGCGCAGCGCCACGTCGCCCGGCACGTGGGCCATGGCGTCGATCACGAGGTCGAGGCGCTTGGCGCCGTCGAGGCGCGACGCGGTGAAGAAGCTGTGGCCCGGCGCGGTGCGCGTCGGCGCCGGGTCGAGGTCGCCCGGCAGGTGGACCACCCGGGGGTGCACGCCCGGCGGGAAGTAGCCGGGACGGCGGGCCACGGTGCGCGACAGCGCGGCGTAGCGCTCCACCTCGCCGGGGTTGAGCGCCACGTGGTCCAGCCAGTGCACCACCTCGCGGGCGAACGGGCCGGGGAAGGCGAGGTCGGGGTGGTCTCGGCCCACCGCGCGCACCACGGCGTCGAACCGCTCGAAGAACTCGGCCAGGGCGGCGCGCTCGCCCCACCCGCCCATGAAGGCGCGCAGGTCGGCCACCTCGCGGGTCTGGGGCGAGGGGTGCAGCGGCAGGCCGAAGAGGTGGTACGTGTCGTAGAGCCCGCGCAGGGGGTGGAACATCAGCAGGGTGTGCCGCGGGTGCGACACGATCCAGGCCGGGTACTTCACCGACACCACCCGATCGTGGGCCGAGAGGTCGAGGCGGGAGAAGTCGCGGTAGCCGGCCACGATCCCCACGAGGTTCGACTCGTCGACCGGAAGCTTGACCACCTCGGCGCGGTGCGCGGTGTGGGCCTCGATGGCCGCCCGCAGCCCGTCGACCGCCCGCTCGGCGCCGCCCCAGGTGACCGGCACCGCCATGGGCGCCACGATCGCGACGCTCACGGGTGGGCGGTCCCCTGCTGCGCGTCCATGCGGCCAGAAGGGTACCGGCGTGGGGCATCCTGGTCCCGCCATGGCCACCGATCGACCGCTCCACGTCGCCCTCGACGTCACGTCGCTGCTCGACCCGCCCACGGGCGTCGGCGTGGTGGTCCGCGAGCTGCTCGGGGGCCTCGCCGCCCGACCCGACGTGGCGGTCACGGCCTTCGCGGTGAGCTGGCGCGGCCGGGCCCGCCTGGCCGACGTGGTGGGCCCCGGCGTGGCGGTCGCCAGCCGGCCGTTCCCGGCCCGCCTGGCGCGGCAGGCCTGGGCCCGGACCGACCACCCGTCGGCGCGCTGGCTCGCCGGGCCGTCCGACGTGGTCCACGGGCCGAACCACGTGGTGCCTCCTGGCGGCGGGGCCGCCGAGGTGGTCACCGTGCACGACCTCACCGCCACCCGCTACCCCGAGCTGTGCACCGCCGACGTCCTGCAGTGGCCGCCCCTCCTGCACCGGTCGCTGGCCCGGGGTGCGTGGGTCCACACCGTGAGCCACACCGTGGCCGACGAGGTCCGCCACGAGTTCCCCGAGGCGGCCGATCGGGTGGTGGCGGTGCCCAACGGCATCCGTCGCCCGCCCGAGGCCACGCCCGAGAGCGACGCCGCCGTGGGCCACCGCCTGGCCGGCGGCGACCGCTACGTGCTCGCCCTCGGCACGGTGGAGCCCCGCAAGGAGCTGCCCACGCTGGTGGCCGCGTTCGATGCGCTGGCCGCTGCCGACCCGGACCTGCGCCTGGTGCTCGCCGGCCCCGATGGCTGGGGGGTCGACGCCCTCACCGCCGCCCGGGACCGGTGCCGGCATGCACGGCGGATCGTCCGGCTCGGGTGGCTGGGCGGTCCCCAGCGGCTGGGCCTGCTGCGCGGGGCCTCGGTGCTCGCCTACCCGAGCCGCTACGAGGGCTTCGGACTCGTGCCCCTCGAGGCGCTGTCGGTGGGCACGCCGGTCGTGGCCTCCGACATCGACGTCCACCGCGAGACCGTGGCCGACGGCGCCGTGCTGGTGGCCCCGGGCGACGTCGACGCCCTGGCCGGTGCCCTGCGGCGGGTCCTCGACGACGAGGCGCTGGCCACCGACCTCGTGGCCCGCGGCCAGGCCCGGGTGGACGCCTACTCGTGGGATCGCACGGTGGAGCAGGTGGTGGAGCTGTACCGCCGCGCCGCTGCGGCTCGCTGAGCCCGGCGGCCCTCAGCCCTCGAGCACCCGGTCGAGGCCGGCGCGCAGCTCGGTGGCCGTGTTCGACCAGGTGAGCTCGGCGGCTCGGGCGCGGCCGTTGCGCCCGAGCTCGGCGGCCAGGGCCGGGTCGCCGGTGAGGCGCTCCACGGCGGCGGCGATGCCCGCCGGCGTCGGCGGCACCACGAGCCCCGTGACCTCGTGGTCCACCAGCTCGGCCAGCCCGCCGCCGTCGGTGCACACCACCACGGGGCGACCGTGGGCCATGGCCTCGATGGCGGTGAGCCCGTAGTCCTCGTCGTAGGCGGGGGCCACCACGCAGGGGGCCTCGGTGTTGATCCGGTCGAGGTCGTCGTCGGACACGAAGCCGGCGAAGGTCACGTTGCTCGCCACGTCGTCGGGCACGTCCGGCGCCCCCCGGCCGGTGTTGCACCACAGCTCGTCGTCGGTGAGGAGGGTGGGGTCGGCACCGGGCTGGGACAGCCGGTGGTCGAGGGCCCGAGCCCACGCCATCCGCCCGCCGCTGCCCACCACGGTGAACGACAGGTGGGGGAGCAGGTGGGCGGCAGCCACGGCCAGCTCGGCGCGCTTGGGGAACTCGTGGCGCCCGATGCAGAGCACCGAGCCCGTGCCGGGGTCGCCGGGAGCCACGCGCTCGTGGCCCACGCCGATCCCCGCGTGCTGGAAACCGACGCCGGTGACGCCGTTGAAGCGCTCGAGGCGGTCGGCCACGGTCTGCGAGGGGGCCAGGACGTGGCGGATCGCCTCGATGCGGGGCTGGTCGAGCCGGCGCACCAGCTCGCCGGCGCGGCGGTGCACCTCCGGGTCGGCGGCGAACCCGGCTCGCACGTACAGGTCCTCCAGGTCGTAGAAGACCCGGTGGTGGTGGTAGAAGACCGCCAGGTGGCGGGGGTGGCGGTGCGAGAACGACGGCGGCTGGGTGGAGACCACCACGTCGTAGCGCCGGGTGTCGAGGCGGTCGAAGGCGTCGCGGCCCACCAGGTACGGGAAGTACTCCGGCGCCGCGTCCCACGCCGCCCGCGACACGGCCAGGCCCGCCACCGAGCGATCGGGCGGGGCCATGTCGACGGTGAGGCGGGTCAGCTCGTGGCCGTCGGCGCGCAGGATCGCCTCGATGCGCGCCACCACCCGCTCGAAGCCGCCCACCACGCCGAAGTCGGGTTTGAGGAGGGCGATGCGCAGCGGCCGGCCCACGGCCTAGCCGGACACCGGCTGGGCCTTGCGGGCCAGCACCGCGTAGTCCAGCGGACCGGCCAGGGCCCAGTTGATGCGGTCCACCAGCGCCTGGGCGCGGGCCGGGTCGTCGTGGTGGCCGGCGAGGTCCTCGGCGGCCAGGCGAGGGCCGTCCTCGGGGTGCAGGTACCGCACCTCGACCTCGGTGAAGCCCCGCGACTCGAGCAGGAACTGCAGGAACTGCGGGTGCACCGGCTTGATGTGGGTGGGGTCGAGGTAGAACGACGACGCGCCGACGTTGAGGTTCGACGGGTTCGGCGTCTCCAGGATCAGCAGCCCCTCGGGCCGCAGTGCCACCAGGGCGGCGTCGATCAGGCCGATGAGCGTGTCGAGCGAGAGGTGCTCCACGAGGTGGAAGCTCGTGACCGCCCGCACCGAGCCCTCGGGGAGCTCGCGGAGGTGCACCAGGGCATCGCCCACGCGCACGTCGAGCCCGCGCGCCACGCAGCGATCCACCACCACCTGGTTGGTGTCGACCCCGTAGGCGTCGACCTCGGCGTCGCGCAGCACCTCGAGCCACTCGCCGCGGCCGCAGCCGACGTCGACCACCGGTCCCTTGCCGGGCACGCTGGCCACGTCGGGCAGGTACTCGGAGGTAAGGGTTCGGACGTGGTCCCTGCTGCCCCGAAAGGTGTCCTCCAGGTCCTCGTAGAGCTCCTCGTAACCCGTGGTCAGCTCCCGACTGAGCTCGCGGAGCTGTGCCGGGTGGGCGCTGTCGGGCAGCGCCTGCCGTGCCACGCGGAAGATCAGGTCCTGCTTGGCTCGGATCGAGGCCACCAGCCCCTTGACCGCCGCCAGTTCGGCGAGGGCGACGTCGAGGTCGACCTTGATGGCATCGACCTCCTCCCGCAGCGCGGCCAGGCCCACCTCGCTCGCCAGGTCCATGAGTCGGCGCACCTCGGCGTCGAGGTCGTCGATCGTGAGGTCGGTCGTGGCCACACCGGCCTGGAGTCGGGCCGTTCGTTGGGCCTGGAGGGTCAGCTGCTGAGCGATGCGATCGGCGGCTGCGGTGAGGCCGTCGACGGCCGCGAGCAAACGCTCGTTGAAGGCCCGCTGGTTCGATGTCACAGGCCGCATGGTGGTGAGCAGCGCGGCCTTGACCGGACGGAGGCGTGCATCCGGGGGGACGTCGGTCCCGGCGTGGGCGAACCCGGCAGCTTCGGTCAGGCGCTGCCGAGCGTACGAGATGGTCTCGGCCTCGGCGGTGGGCTCGAGCTCCTCGCCGTCCTCGACGCGGGCGGCGGCCTGCTCGAGGTAGTGCAGCACCTTTGAGGTGTCGGTCATGGCGCGGACGTTACCGGACGCGCACGAGGGACCCGCCGGAGCGGGTCCCTCGTGGCAAGGGGGATCGGGGTCGGCGCCGGAGCGCCGGGAGGGCTGGTCAGGCAGCGCGGCCGACGAGCTCGCGGGCCTGCTTGACGAGGTCTCGCGCCTGCTCGGGCAGCTTGCCCTCGATCTGGGCCAGGACGGTCTCGAGGCGGTCCTCGAGGGTCTCGAGGCGCTCCTCGAGCAGCTTCACGCGCTCCTCGACCAGCTCGGACACGTTGCCCAGGCCGTCCTTGGCCGACTCGAGCGAACCCTTGGCGGTGCCGCGGGCCTCGTCGAGCTGGGTGCTCACGGCCTTGGTGAGCTCGACCCGCTGGACCTGCAGCTTCTGGAAGGTGATGACGCCGGCGCCGACGCCGATGTAGAAGGCGTCGCGGAGGGCGTCGGAGACGGTGTCGAGGGTGAGGTCGGCCATGGCTGGATGCTCCTGGTGATCGGTGTGGGCCGGCGGGGGGAGCCGGCGTGCTTCCCAGGATACGCACTTTGCATAACAGTTGCAAGCACTCCGGCGAGGGGGTGACCGATGTCGCCCCGGTTGCCGGACGGGACCGCGGCGGGCCGCCGGGTGCCCCGGTGCCCCCGGAGGGGTCCGGTAGCGTGGCCCGCATCGTGGACCCGCAACCCCCAGACTCCGGCGGAACGACGGCGGTCACCGGCGAGGTCCCCGCCGTGGTGGCTCCCGCCCTGCCGGCGGTGGTCCCGCCGCTCGTGGTCGTGATGGTCACCCACGACCCGGGGCCCTGGCTGGAGGAGACCCTGCGGTCCGTGGCGGCCCAGACCTACCCCGACCTCTCGTTGCTCGTGGTCGACACGGCGAGCGCCGACGACCCCACCGAGCGGGTCCGGGCCGTCGTGCCGTCGGCCCACGTCCACCGCCTCGATGCCGATCCCGGCTTCGGGGCCGCCGCCAACCTCGTGCGGGACCTCGTGGACGGGGCCGCCTTCTACGCGTTCTGCCACGACGACATCGCCCTCGAGCCCGACTCGCTGCGGGCCCTGGTGGAGGAGGCGTTCCGGTCCAACGCCGGGATCATCGGGCCGAAGCTGGTGTCGTGGACCGACCCGAGGCGACTGCTGCAGGTGGGCATGGGCGTCGACAAGACCGGCGTCGCCGCCCCCCTGGCAGAGCGGGGCGAGCTCGACCAGGAGCAGCACGACGCCGTCCGAGACGTGTTCGTGGTCCCCGGCGCCTGCACCGTGGTCCGCGCCGACCTCTTCGACGCGCTGGACGGGTTCGATCCTGGCATCGACCTGCTCGGCGAGGACGTCGACCTCTG
>JAHBSN010000319.1 GCA_019639095.1 Actinomycetota bacterium | reverse complement strand
CCGGTGGTTCTGTTTGCAGATCGCGCCCCGTGGGGGCGCGATCGTGCGACAGATCGATCGCTGCCCGTTCTCTGGGGGAACTGCGCCCGGTGCCGGCGCGATCGCCCGAGGGAACGGCGAGCAGCGTCCGGCGCAGCTTCGGTGCCGTATCGCCGAACGGGGCGATCCGCGGGTTCTGGAGGGAGATCGCGTCGGATATCGCCGCGATCTCCCACCACAACGGTGGCGCTGGGTCTGTGGGCCGCGCCCTGCTCGATCGATCCCAGGGACCGCTCGGGGAGTTGGCGCAGATTCTGCGCAGAATCTGCGCCAACGGGTCGGAGCGGGGAGCCGGAGACGTCAGGTGGGGGGTCGGCTGGCGTCTGGGCGACTGATGCCCTCGGGGCGGCGGCTGCCCCCTTCCGGCCGATGACCAGTGGCCGGGCGACCGCTGGCCCCCGGCCGACGGCCGTTCGGCGGACGGCCGTTCGGCGGACGGCCGGCACCATCGGGTCGCCCACCTGCTGCGGGTGGGCCCGCCCGGCCGGCGGACGGGCGACCGGATCCGCCGGATCCGCCGGCCCGGCTGGAACCGGGACGACCCGGTCGAGCAGAGGGCCCGCCGGAGGGGCGCCGGCCGCGGCGGCGGTGGGTGTCTTGCGCATCGTGGGCCCAGCGGGCGTAGGGCCAGTCGAGCACGGGGCGCAGCGCCGCCGAGATGGCCACGGTGATCGCCACGGCACCGACCCAGACCGCCAGCCCGGTGGTGAACCGCGGGCCGATGTGGAGCTCGGCCACCTCGGTCACGTAGCGGTCGAACCCCCCGAGCACGAGCTGGTGCCACAGGTAGAGGTGCAGCGACAGGATGGCGAGCCAGCCCCAGCGCCGGTCGCCGAACCAGGTGTTGGCCGCCGATCGCTGGTCTCCCAGCACGAAGTAGGTCATCGCCCCACCCGCCATCACCGTGTACATGAGGTAGCGCAGCACGTCCTGCTCGGGCGTCCACACGGCGGGGTCGGTGGCGGCCAGGGCGATCACCGTGGCGCCGAGCACCATGCCGCCGAGCGCCAACCAGGGCCGCTCCCGCACGTACGCCACCGGCTCGGGCAGCTTCAGCCCGGCGCGCTCCCAGAGCGTGGCCACGCTGACGAAGATGCCGAGGGCGTAGAAGTCGAGGTTGCTGATGGGCAGGGCCGTGGCCGCGTTGACCTCGTTGAGGACGAGGATCGGCCGGGCCACGAAGCCCACCACCCACAACCCCACGGCCACGGCGAGGTGACCGCGCAGGATCTCCTCGGCCGAGGGGGGCCGCCCGGGGTGGCGACGCCGCCGGTTGCGCAGCACCACCCACCGCGCCGCCAGGGCGATGAACGGCATCAGCAGGTAGAAGGCGACCTCGTCGCAGAGGAACCACGCGGCGGGGATGCCGCTGAACCGGCTGAGGTCGGGGTCGTAGACCTGGAGGAAGCCGTAGAGCTTGGCGTAGTCGACGACCGAGCCCGACGGCGGCCGCAGGGGCGGAAGCAGGACCAGGTAGGCCGTGAGGGCCACGGCGTAGAGCGGGTAGATCCGCAGGAACCGGCGCCACCAGAACGAGCGGGCCGACCGGGGCGACACGCCGCGGAGGTCGTCCACGATGAAGGGCCGGTACAGCGCGTAGGCGGAGACCACGAAGAACATCGGCACGATCACGGCCACGATCTGCACGATCCCGGCCACCGGGTAGGTGCGGGCCGACAGGCAGCTGTGCGCACCGATCACCGCCACGGCCGCCAGGACGCGGAACCCGGTGAAGGGGGCGCACCACGTGCCAGCCGAGCGGGCGTCGACCGGGCCGGTGGCGGCCGGGCGGGCCGGGACCGGCCGAGCGCGCCGGCGGCGAGTCGGCTCAGGTGAGGAGGACATGGATCACGCCGGGTGGTGGTGGGGGGACGTGCGGGCGCACATGGGGGATGCAGCTCCGGTCAGCGGGCTCCCCGCACGGTAGTTCGCCCCTCGACCGCCACCCCAGGGCGCCGATCCCGGCCCGGCCGCTCCCCTGCGGGATCAGCCCTGGTAGAGGCAGCGGCGCTGGTAGTCGACGAGGATCCGGGCGAAGGCCACGCCCGCAGCGGTGGACGGGGCGGCATCGCTGCCCGATCCCGAGCGGGCGTCGGCCTCCTGGACCAACCGATCGACGTCGCCCTGCACCGCAGCGGGGGTGTTCACCCGAAGGCGATCGACGTCGAGCTGGTCGGACCGGGTGGCGAGCTGGCCGATGATCCCGCCCGAGTCGGTGACCAGGGCGGCCAGCTCCGGGAAGTCGGCGTCGGGGTCGCGCGCCGGCGCGGGTCGGTTGAGGAGGTCGGCGACGGCCCAGGTGACGTTGGCGCAGTAGCCGCCCTGGCGGGCCGGGTCGGCTCGGGTCCACAGCACCCAGCCGGCGAGGAGGAACGCCACCAGGAGGGGTGCGGCGATGCGCACCGCCCGGCGCGACGAGGCCGACGGCGAGGCGGGCGGCGGCGAGGCGGGGGCGGTGGACGGCGTCACGGGGCGAGGAACACGTAGATCGAATCGGTGGACGGCGCCGGCAGCGGCGCCTCGGCCACGAGGCGCTCGCCCGCCTTGGGCTGCGGGCTGGCCGCGGTGGTGATGCGCAGGTGGCCGTCGGGCTTCGGGTCCTCGGGGGTGCGGTGGTCGCCGTACGCCTCGCCGAAGGGACCCCGGCCGAACAGCACCGTCCGCCCGGCGTCCTCGAGCCGCAGGGCGACGCCGGGGCCGACGGTGAACACCGCCGTCTCGCCGTCGAGCGTCACCAGGTAGCTGCCGTCGGGCACGTTGCGGATGGCCCGGCCGCTCGCGAGGTCGACCGCCGACATCACGCGGCCGTCGCGCTGGTCCTCGAGGTGGGTGGTGGCGAGGGCCACCACGGCGAGCACGAGGGCGAGGCCGGCGGCCACGGGGAGCACGAACGGTGCCGCCCGACGACGTCGCTCGGCGCCGAGCAGCTGCCACCCCGCCCACGCCGCGGTGAGCCACACGAGCAGGCTCACCACCCACGTGGCGCGCGTGACGTCGCTGCGGATGGCGCTGAACGGCGGGGCCGACGCGGTGGTCCAGACCGAGGCGAGGGCCACGAGCCCCACGCACGCGGCGAGGAACCCCGTTCCCCGGCCCCGCGGTTCGGCCCGCAGCACCAGCACGAGCGCGGCCGTGCCCCCGGCCACCAGAGCCGCCACGAGGATGCCGGCGGTGCTGGCGGTGCCCACGAACACCAGGTCGGGCGGGGTCCACACGAACAGCGGGGGCAGCGCGAGCGAGCCCAGCAGCCGCTCGACGGCGAACGCGAGGCCGATCTGGGGGTGCGGTGCCCGCGAGGTCCGCCACAGGGCCCAGAGGTTGCTCGGCCCGGTGACCTCCCGCACGAGCACCGGCAGCCAGGCGACGGCCAGGACGGCGGCCGCCCCACCGAGCCACCGCTGCTCGCGGGCCGGCGACCAGCGCCCGGCGCGCACCTGCACCACGAGCACCCCGACGGTGAGGCCCACCACCGGCGCCACGGCCACGGCGCCCGACACGTGGGTCTGGGCCGCCAGGCTCGCGGCCGCGGCCAGCATCGGCAGCAGGCGCCGGTCGCCCGCCGCCACCGACCACGCCGCCAGCACCGTCAGGAGCAGGGCGTAGGTGGCGATCTCCGAGTTGAACGGGTCGTAGAGCGTGCCGGCCCCCACCGAGCGGACGAGCGCGGCGACACCCAGGGCCACGAAGCCGAGCAGCACCGGCCCGCCGCGCCGGAACGCGGTCCACATCACCCCGGCCAGCGCGGCGCCGTTGATGGCCGCGGTGCCGAGGAGCATGCCGAGGGCCGGGCCGAAGAGGCGCACCCACGGCCCGAGCAGCCAGAACTCGGCGGGGCCGGGGTGGAACGAGGAGATCCCGGCGTAGCTCGACCCGGTGGTGGGCTGCCCCACCAGCGGCGGGTGCAGGGTCCAGGCGTCGCGGGAGCGCAGCCCGATGATGGCGACGTCGCCCGTGGGCTGCCAGCCGGCCCGCCACGCCCCGAGGGCGGCGAGGGCGGGCAGGACGCCGAAGCCGGCGATGGTGGCGATGGTGACCCACCGGCGCCAGCCGGAGAGGCGGCGGACGAGCCGGTCCGTGCTCGGTCCCGACGCGCCGGGCCGGGCGGGACCGGCTCGGGCGGGACCGGCTCGGGCGGGTCCGGGCCGCGGGCTTCTCGCCCCGGTGGGTGCGGCCATGTGCTGGTGCCTCCCCTCGACCTCACCCTGCGGACCGGGGATGGACCCTACTTCGACCGGCGGC
>JAHBSN010000318.1 GCA_019639095.1 Actinomycetota bacterium | reverse complement strand
GCCCTCGCGCACCAGGGCGCGGGCGAGCACCGTGGCGGTGGTGGTGCCGTCGCCGGCCACGTCGTCGGTCTTCTTGGCGACCTCCTTGACCAGCTCCGCACCGACGCGCTCGTAGGGGTCCTCGAGCTCGATGTCCTTGGCGACGCTGACGCCGTCCTTGGTGATCGTGGGCGCGCCCCACTTCTTCTCGAGGACCACGTTGCGGCCCTTGGGGCCGAGGGTGACGGCGACGGCGTCGGCGAGCTGGTTCATGCCGGACTCCAGCGCGCGGCGGGCCTGCTCGTCGAAGGCGATGATCTTGGGCATCCGGGGTTCTCCTGGTGGATGGTGATGCGGGTTAGCACTCTCGTACAGAGACTGCTAACAGCCAACCACTCCGGAGCGCCGTTAGCAACCGCGGGGCGCGACTGCTAACGACTGCACTCGCTCCGTGGCGCTCTCACCACGGTGCGAGAGAAGGGCCGAACGGCCCATGTCGGGCCGACGCGGCGGTTCCGATGGGTTCGGCACGGCCGCCGCCCTGCGGTGGCCGTGCGGGCGGGGTGCCGGTGGTCCTGGAGGGAGGGACCACTGGCGCTCAGCCGCGCCGGGCGAGCTCAGGCGGCGCCGCCAGCCACGGCGGGGATGATCGACACCGTGTCGCCGTCGGCCACCGCGGTCTCGAGGCCGTCGCGGAAACGCACGTCGTCGTCGGCCACGTACAGGTTGACGAACCGGCGCAGGCCACCATCGCCGTCGAGCAGGCGCTCCTTGAAGCCGGGGTGGGCCGACTCGAGCTGGTCGAGCACCTCGCCGACGGTGCTGCCGTCGACGGAGACCTCGGAGGCCCCGGCGGTGAGGGTGCGCAGCGTGGTGGGCACTCGGACGGTGACGCTCATGGGACCTCGGAACCTCGTGGGGCGGACCAACCCGCTCCGTCGGCGGGCCCGGAGGATCGTAGTGGGGGTTCACGGGATCGAAACCCCGACGCCTCTTCGGCTCCGTACCATGGCCGCATGACCCGACGGGGACCAGCCTCGTTCCCCGAGGGCGCGTTCGCCGTGGCCCCGCTGGTGGCCACCAAGCGCGCCGCCGGGCTCACCGTGTCGGTGTGCCTGCCGGCCCGCAACGAGGAGGCCACGGTGGCCCAGGTGGTGTCGGCGGTGCGGGCCGCGCTGGTGGACGACGCCCCGCTCGTCGACGAGATCCTGGTGGTCGACGACCACTCCGAGGACCGCACCGCGGCGCTGGCGGCGGGCGCCGGTGCCCGGGTGGTGGATGCCAGCGCGGTGCTCACCGGTCACGGCGAGGGGCACGGCAAGGGCGAAGCGCTCTGGAAGTCGGTCCACGAGTCCACCGGCGACCTGATCGCCTGGGTGGACGCCGACATCGTCGACTTCGACCCGGCGTTCGTGGTGGGCCTGCTCGGCCCGCTGCTCACCGACCCGGCGATCTCGTTCGTCAAGGGCCACTACCACCGCCCCGAGGCCGACGGCGTGGGCGGCGGGCGCGTCACCGAGCTGCTCGCCCGGCCGCTCCTGGCCCAGTACTTCCCCGAGCTGGCCGAGGTGGCCCAGCCCCTGGCCGGTGAGTACGCCGCCCGGCGCACCCTGCTCGAGCGGCTGCCGTTCGTGGTGGGCTACGGGGTCGACGTAGCGCTGCTGATCGACGCCGCCCGCACCGTCGGGGTGGACGGCGTCGCCCAGGTCGACCTCGGCGTGCGCCACCACCGCAACCGCTCCCTCGACGAGCTCGGCCCCCAGGCGCTGGCGGTGAGCCAGGCGATCCTCGACCGGGCGGGGGTGCGGCCGCCGGGCCCGGCCGTGCTGCGCCGCCCGGGTCGCGAGTCGGTCACCCTCGCCCTGCACGAGCGCCCGCCGCTCGCCTCGCTCCGCCCCGCCTGAGCCGCCCGACGTCGCGTCTCTTGGCACAAGAGGGGTCGAGACGTACCGTCGCGCGCCATGTGCATCCGGCGGTTCCTCCCCCTCCTCGTCGTCCTCCCCACGCTCGTGCTGGCCGCGTCCCGGCCCGCTGCGGCCGGGGTCCACGCCCACGGCACCGTCATCTCGGTGAGCGTGGAAGCGGGCGGCGGCGGGGGTGGCGCCCGGCCGGCGCCCGCCTACGTCGACTGCCACGACGTCGACCTCCTCGTGCACATGACCCTGCCGGTGCTGCAGGCGTTCGACCCCGCGGCCGCCGAGGTCGCCACCGACAACCCGCTCGCGTGGCGGGAGTGCACGCGCGTCGCCGACGGGCAGCGGGTCGGCTGGATCGTGGGCATGCCGGGCGGCGCCTCCGGGCCCACGGGTGGCGAGCTGGCCGGGGCCGGTCAGGCCGAGCTGCGGCTGCCGCTCCCCCGCGTGCACACGTCGCCGCCCCGCGACGGCACCCAGCTCACCGGCGTGCCGGTCTGGTTCTGGATGGACCGGCCGGAGCCGCTGTCGGTCACCGCGAGCGTGCCGGGCCTGTCGGCCACGCTCACCGCCACGCCCCGCACCAGCCGCTACGAGATCAGCGACGGCGCCACCCTGCGCTGCCCCGACTTCGGCACCCCGTACCGGCGCGACCTCCCCGCCGAGGGCCAGCGCTCCAGCTGCCGCCATCCCTTCGACGCCTACGGCCCGGCCACGGTGACCGCCACCGTCGACTGGAGCCTGGCCTGGACCGCCTCCGACGGCACCAGCGGCACGCTTCCTCCCATCGCCCGCACCGAGCGATTCACCCTCCGCATCGAAGAGGCGCAAGCGGTCACCGACTGATCGGTCGTCACCGAGATCGACGGCACCTTCACCGGGCATCGCCTCGCCCACGTCGGAGCGACAAGCGACGGCGACGACCCCAGTTGTCGCTCCGAGGCGGGCAGAACGATGTGGGGACACGGCGTGGGACCGCCGCCGCTGGCACGTGCGCGATGCTGCGGATCCTGCAGTTCGGACGGTTCCCGTCCTAGGCATCGGGCAGCCGTCACCGGTCTGGCTCGGACAGATCTGCCTTGCTCAGTCGGGCTTCGGCATGGCGGCGCCCAGCGCGTAGCGATACGCCAAGAGCTCGAACGTGAACGGATCGGCGCTCTCGATCGGCTCGAAGATCTCGGGGTCCCAGTCGTTCTCGACGGCGAACGCGTCCCAGCGCACCACTCCCTCCGACGCCGTGATTCGAGCCGTCACGGCTCCGCAGCCGAGGTCGCCGCACTCGGGACAGACGTAGATCGGCTCGCGCCCACCGGCAACCGACGGTTCGGCCTCGAGTCCCAGGCGCCTGACCGTGTCCGCCTGTGCGGTTGGCTCGCCCCATCCGAGGCAGCCGCACGTGTCGCGGGCCTCGGGACCGAGAAGGTCGAGGAGGGACCGACCGTCGATCACGAAGTCGAGATAGCTCCGCTCGGTGCATCCACCACCGCCCGAGCGCGCCCGCCGGACGAGCACCAGCGCGTTGAGATCCTGCACACCGCGGACACTAGGACCAGACTCCGACACCGCGTCAGGAACGGGCGGGCGGGGGTGGACCACTCGCGGGAGACTGCCCTCGTGCGCGACGCAGCTGCGGTCGATCACGAGATCCTCGGGCGGATCCGGGGCCTGTGCGAGCGGTTCCCCGACGCGGACGAGGGCGAGCTCCAGGATCGTCCGCTGTTCCGCGTGGGCCGCCGTCGCTTCGCGATCTTCAACGGTGCTGCGTCCGACGACCGTCCCCGCTGGGCGGCGTCGGGCCGCTCGCTCCACTTCCTGGCCGACCCGGACGAGGTCGAGGCGCTCGGGTGCGACGGCCGGTTCGAGCCGTCACCCCACCACGGCGACCGAGGCTGGCTCGCGCTCAGGTTGGAGGACGCGTCCACGGTGGACTGGGCCGAGGTCGCCGAGCTCCTCGATGCGGCGTACCGACAGGTGGCCCCGAGGTCCGACACGCACTGAGCACCTCGTGAGATCCTCCCGCGATCCCGGGATGGGCAACGGGATCGAACCCGTACGATGTCGTCGTGCTCTTCGACACCGACGAGGCAGCCCTGCGACGGCAGGACGCGGTGTTCCGAGCCATGGGACCCGAGCGTCGGGTCGCCGCGGCCGTCGAGATGAGCGAGTCGGCCTTCGAGATCGCCAGGGCGGGCATCCGCTCCCGGCATCCCGAGTACACGTCGGAGGACGTGGCGTCCGCCGAGCTCCGGCTGCGGCTCGGCGATGACCTCTTCCGGGCGGCCTTTCCCGGCCGGCCTCAGCTCTCGGCGTGACCACAGCCGAGACGCTGCGCTGCGTCGTCGAGGCGCTCGATCGTGCCGGGATCGGCCACATGCTTGCCGGTTCCTTCGCCAGCTCCCTGCACGGCGTGGCGCGGACCACCGCAGACGTCGACCTCGTGGTCGACGCGACGGCTGC
>JAHBSN010000317.1 GCA_019639095.1 Actinomycetota bacterium | reverse complement strand
CGAGCACCTCCTCGGGCGGTTCGACGACGCCCACACCTCGTTCGCCCGGGCCCACGAACTCCACCACCGGCTGAGGGCGCCGCAGTTCGTGGCCCGCACCGAGGTCCGCTGGGCGCAGATGCTCCTCGACCGGAACCAGGGCGATGATCACGCCCGGGCTCGCTCCCTCGCCCGGTCGGCCCGTGACGCCTCGGAGGGTCGCTCCGGTTGGGACTGGATCGAGCGCGACGCCGGCGAGGTGCTGGACGCGCTGGGCTGAGCTGACGCGCGAGCACGCGAAGACGTACCGAACACGCGGTCTTCACTGCCGTCGGCGGCGGGCTCGAGGTGGGTTCAGTCGAGTCGGGCGAGGACGTCGCGGGCGTCGGCCTCGACGTAGCCGTAACCGCCTGCGATGGCGGCGTCGAGCGCGGCCCGGGCCATCGTGCGAGCTCGGTCGTGGTCGTCGCGGCCACGATCGGCGAGGAGCCTCGCGTAGGCGGCGTGGGTGTTGGCGACGAGGAGTGGTGAGCGGACCCGATGGTGGAGCTCGAGCGCCTCGATGAACCTCGCCTCGGCGGCATCGTGGTCGCCGAGGAGCTGGTCGAGTAGTGCGAGGTAGTGGGCGACCGACAGCTGGAAGCCGGAGCCGTACCCGGTGATCTGGTCGTGGTAGGGCAGGAACATCGCCCGGAGGGCGGGGGCGACGTCTGCGCAGCTGGTGAGCCAGGCGGCAAAGGTCCAACAGCAGATACCCGTCGACCAAGCGATGTCCTCGGGCATGAGAAATCCCTCGACGGCAGCATCGGTGATGAGGGCGCGGGCGGCGTCGTGCCCGCCGGTGTGGGCGTGGGCGACGGCCAGGGCCGCAATAGTCGCCGGGGCGTTTCCGGGTTGGTCGACGCTCGCCTGTTCGAGGAGGGGTACCATCTCGTGGGAGCGCCCCTGGTGCCACCGAAGGTTGGCGAGCTGTACCGCATAGATCCCGAAGGCGTCGGGCTGGCCCTGCTCTGTTCCGTACGTCAAGGCGGCCTCGGCGAGCTGCTCGTAGGAGCGGAGGTCGCCCCGCAAACCGGCGATCCAGGCCCCCTTGAATCGACGGTTCCACTGGATCGACGTGTCGGGCACCCGAGCCGCGATGTCCTCGGCCGCTGCCCAATGGGCGTCGAGCGCATCACCATCGGCCCGCTCGAAGGCGACATCCGCCGCGGTGGCCAGCGCGAAATAGCGCTCGAAGGGCTCGCCGATCTGCTCGGTGATGGCGAGACCCTCGTCGGCCCACGAGGTGCGCTGCACCAACGTCGACGGGTGTGCGACGCCGAGGCTCGAGAGGCGCAGCGTCGCCACGAGTGCTGCGGGGTCGCCAGCATGCCGCGCCGTTGTCACGGCTTCGTCGGCCAGAGCAACGCGTTCGGCGAGCGGGCTCGAGTAGAGGCGTTCGACGGATGCCAGGGCCTGCAGCCGGGCCCGCTCCCCGGTCGGCTCTGGACCGACTCGCGCGAGGGCCCGGTCGATCATCTCGATGCGGTCGGTGTCGACGACGCCGGTGCTGCTGTTCCAGCCCCGGTTGTTGGCAAGCACCGCACGGGCCAGGAGATCCGCGAAGTCGTGCTGGTCGGCGAGCCGGGAGGCGTCGAGGAGCGTCTCCCGGAAGCCGCCGTCCCCGGTCTGGCGTTGGGCGGCGCCGAGGCCCACGAGGAGCTCGACGCGTTGGCGCGGGTCGGTGCCCGGGGCGCGATCGAGGAGCTCCAGGGCCCGGGTGAACCAGCGGAGGGCGCCGTCGGGGGCGAGCTGGTCGAGGGCACGTTGGCCGGCGCTCCCGGCGTAGCGGGTGGCCTTCTCGAGATCGGTGGGGGCGACCGCCTCGCCCCAGTGGTAGGCGAGCTCACCGGCCCGGTTGGTCTCGGCGTCGGGAAGGTTCTCGATCTGTTCGGCGATGGCCCGGTGGACCCGCACCCGCCGCGATGGGGACAGGGCGTCGTAGAGGGTGTGGGCGATGAGAGCGTGGGCGAAGCTATAGCGGTCGGGGATATCGGTCGTGTGCAGCACCGACGCCGCCACCGCGGCGTCGCACGTGTCGATCACCGTGTCCACGTCGACGTCCGTGACCGCGGCGAGCAGCTCGACGTCGAAGTCCCGTCCGATCACCGCTGCGTAGGACAGCAGCCGTTCCGTGTCGGGGCCGAGGACCGCGAGGCGGCGACCTACCACCTCGCGCACGCTGACCGGTAGGCCCACGGCGCGCAGGTCGGCGTCGCCGACCCAGCGGCCGTCGTCGCGCTGATAGATCCTCCCCGATTCGGCGAGGTGGCGAAGGATCTCGGCCACGAAGAACGGGTTGCCGGCGGTCTCGGCCAGCAGCGCGTCACGCAGGGCCAGGCCGTCGGCGTCCATACCGTGGCCAGCCACCCCTTCCAGCAACGCCAACACGTCGAGGTCGGACAGACCGTGGAGCGGGACCTGGTCGACGCAGCCGGCCCGGTGGAGGGCGGCGAGCAGCTCGGTGACCGGGTGTGCGTTGTCGATGTCGGAGTCGCGGAACGTGCCCAGCACACCGACCCGCATGGCCTGCTCGGCGGTCGCGACATGGCGGAGCAGCTGGATGCTCGCCCGATCGACCCAGTGGAGGTCGTCGAGGACGACGAGCACTGGCGCCTCTGCCGACGCTCGGGCCAGCAGGTCCGCAACGCAGCCGAAGAGTACGAATCGCTCACCGTCGGCATCACCCCCTGCCGGCACCTCGACACCGGTCCGAGGGGCCAGCGCCGGGACCAATCGGGCGAGATGGGTTCCCCGATCGGCGACGTGGGCGTCGAGCAGGAGCTGGGGGGCGTGGGCCACCAGGTGGCTGAGCGCCTCGATCCACGGCTGGTACGGGACGCCCAGGTCCTCGTCCGAGCGGCCGTAGAGCACCGTCGCCCCGCTGGCGTGGACCGCGGACGCGAAGCGGGCCGATAGCGTCGTCTTGCCGATCCCCGGCTCCCCGGCGAGCAGCATCACCCGCCGTTCCCCTTCGGTGGCGACGCGCTTCCACGCGTCGGTGAGGATCCCGTGTTCCCCGACGCGACCCACGAAGCTCGGGTTCACCGCCGCCGCGATTCGCGCCGGTAGCGGGATCGGAGCGACGTCGGCCGCGTCGGCGAGTGGTTCCCACTTGACGCGCGCGGCTGCTACCGGCTCGTCGAGACCCTTCAGCTCCAGGTCGCCGAGCGGCTCGAAGACGAAGCCGCCGCGGCGCTTGGTCAGCGCCCGCACGATGTCGGTCACGAGGATCTCGCCCCCGCTCTCCGACGCTGCACACAAGCGGGCCGCCTCCACCACCGGGACCCCGAAGTGGTCTCCATCCTCCACGTCGGTGTCGCCAACGGAGATCCCCACTCGGACGACGAGCGGATGCTCGGCCGTACGGTTGCGGTGATCGAAGCGCTGCTGCATCGAGACGGCGGCCGCAACAGCATCTCCTGTACCGGAGAACACCACCATCAGGCCGTCGCCCAGGTTCTTCACCTCCCGTCCACCATGGGCGGCCACCGCGGCGCGAAGCACCCCGAAGTGCTCCCGACGCAGCCCCTCTGCCGCCGCCTCGCCGACGCGCGACATCAACGCGGTGGATCCCACGAGATCCGTGAACATCACGGTGACCGTCTCGCCCGCCATCACACCCCTCCCGGTCCTCCCCACCGGTCACCTGAGCCACGTGCGCCAATCACCGCGAGCCTCCTGCGGTCGCCCACCCGTGGGCTCCACCCTATTTCCAGCCGTCCATCGCCGGCACCCCGCCGCCCGACGACTGGGCGCGGCGCGTCGTCACCCTCGTCTGGCGCTCGCTGGGCGGGTCGGTCGACTGAGGGTCCGCCCGCGGGAATCAGCCACCTGGCCGATGTTCGTGGCGGTCACCTCGCGTCTACTGGCGGCATGACCAACACCACGATCCAACCCGTCGGCGTGCTCGAGGTGGAGGGCCTCGCGCAGGTCGTGATCTCCGCCGGGGGCCGGCTGGTCCACATCTCCGGCCAGGGCCCGCTCGACCCCACCGGCGCGCTCGTCGGGCCGGGCGACCTGGCCGCACAGGCGCGCGCCGCCTTCGAGTCGCTGGCCCGGTGCCTCGAGGCTGCGGGCGCGACGATCCACGACGTGGTCAAGGTGAACCTCTTCGTCGTCGACTACGTGCCCGACCACGTCGGGGTGCTGCTGACGTCGTACGCGGCGGTGTTCGGGGACGAGGCACCGATGTCGACCTCCACGCTGCTGGGCGTGTCGGCGCTGTTCGTGCCCGGCCAGCTCTTCGAGGTCGACGCGGTGGCGGTCCTCGACTGATGGCAGGCTCGGGGCGTGCAGCGGAGGGCGACGACGAGGCCGAGCCGGTGACCGCCCACCCCGCGGACCCCGGG
>JAHBSN010000316.1 GCA_019639095.1 Actinomycetota bacterium | reverse complement strand
GCCATGGCCGCGTAGGTGCCGGCGAACTGCTCGCAGTACCCCTCCTTGGAGGCGAGGAACGCCACCAGCGCGTCGTCGCCGTGGCCGGGCGGGACGTCGAGGGAGTACCGGAAGGTCTCGCGGAACCAGTCCTGGAGCGCCACCGCCTTGGCGTAGCGGCTGCCGGCGGTGGCGGTGACCTCCCGGGCGGTGCGCGTGGCCACCTCGGGGAATCCGGCGGGGAGCTGCTCGTAGCGCTGGCTGATCTCGGGCGGGTCGCGCGTGCCGGCGGCTTCGAGGGCAGCCACGGCCGTGGCGGGGGCCTGGGAGACGACCCGGTACGACAGGCCGTCGGAGGTGGGCTCGGACCGGTCGACGATCAGCGTGGACGACGCCGGGTCCCAGCGCAGGTCGCTCGAGCTGTCCTCGAGCGACCGCGCCTCGAACGCCACCGGCGCCCAGATGGCCGACAGCGCCTCGATCTCGATCTCCTGGGTGATCCGGGGGCCGGTGCCGGCACCGGGCCCCTCGGCGGGGAGGCGGCCGTCGGCGGGGGAGAACTGGCCCCCGCTCGACCACAGCTGACCGTCGAAGCGGTCGAGGGCGGTGAGGCGCTGGTAGGCGCGCTCGTTGGTGCGCACCGTGAACAGCTCGGTGTCGGACTGGTCCACCAGGCGCTTGCGCAGGTCGACGATGGGGCTCACCGTGGTGCGGTCGCCGCCGGCACCGGAGCGGTCGCGCCACTGCACGAGCGGCTCCTCGCCGGTGCCGGGCAGGCGCGGGCCCACGAGCACCCCGGCCACCACCCCCACCACGGCGAGGCCGGCGCCGGCGCGCAGCACGGCGCGCGGGCCCGCGGCGGGCGAGGGCGCCAGCCAGTGCTGGTCCACCTGGGCCCGAAGGGCGCGGTGGGCGGCCACGAACGCCACCACCGCGGCGGCGAACGTGGTGGCGGCCAGGAGCTGGTGGTCGCCCGAGCCGAGCAGGGCCCCGAACACGAACAGCACCGACGCCGGGGCCACCGCCTCGGCGGTGGCCCGCAGGCGGAACGCCGCCCAGTCGCCGAACCACACCGCCCACCAGAGGGCGAGGCCCGAGGCGAGCTGGAACCCGGGCAGCACCGGCGCCGGTGCCGCCACCTCCTCGAAGCGGGTGCGGGCCTCGCGCAACGCCTCGCGGGCGAGGTCCCAGGTCTGCGCCGTGGGCAGGCCGAACCGGGAGGAGTCGGGGAAGAGCAGCCACGTGCCCACCAGCGCGGCGCCGCCGAGCGCCACCGCCACCGTGATCGGTGCCGGCACGCGGCGACGCCGGGTGACGGTGGCCAGGAGGTGGGCGGCCAGGGTGAACGCCACGAGGTCGCCGAGGAACGACCAGCCCTCGTAGAGGCGGGCGAACCCGACCACCACCGCCAGGTGGACGCCGAGGAGGGCCACCTCGCTGGCCGCGAGCGGCAGCCGATCGGGTCGGTCGTGCGGATCGGTCACGATCGCGACGCTCCTGCGGCGCGGCGCGATGCCGCCGTCCACGCCGCCGCGAACGAGGTGCCGGGCGGCACCCGCACCACCTCAACGCCGGGACCGAGGTCAGGCGGGGTGGCGGCGCCAGGCGGCTCGAAGGCCACCACGCGGATCGTGGCGAACCGGCTGCGGCGGGCCGTCACCGCTGCCACGTCGGCCGGAGACGGGGAGCCGCTCACGAGCACCAGCGAACCGGTGCGCGTCCGCCCGTCGGCGGGGGCGTCGGGCAGCGAGGCGCCCTCGTGGCGGTCCACCAGGGCCAGGTGCTCGAGCAGGAGGTCCGAGGCGGCCCGGGCGTCGACCAGGCCGGTGTCGGTGCCGTCGCTGATGATCAGCCGGGCCTGGTCGGCGCGGCGGGCGGCGGCGTGCAGGATGCTGGCGCACGCGGTGACCGCCAGCTCGAAGCGATCCGGGTCGATGCGGTCGGCACGGGCGTCGAGCAGCACGGTCACGTGGCCCCGCCACGGCGGGTCGTCCTGGCGGACGAGGAGGTCGTCGGCCCGGGCCGACGACGGCCAGTGGATGCGTCGGAGGTCGTCGCCCACGGCGTAGGGGCGCAGGGTGGAGAAGTCCTCGTTGCCGGCGCCGCCGGCCCGGCGCTGGGGTTGGCCGGCCAGCGGATCGTCGAGGCCGCTGCCGAAGCCGCCGCCCGGGAGGGGCGAGATGGACGGGAGCACCGTGAGCACGTCGACGTCGGCCACCCGACCGGAGCGCTGCGCCAGGCCGAAGGCGTCGGTCCGGGCGGCGGTGAGCGGGCCGATCTCCACCACGCCGCGTCGCTCGGTGGGCAGCCGGTAGCTCGCCGACTGCGACGCGCCGGGGCCGAGCGGGGCGAGCGCCACGCGGGCGCCGATGGTGCCGGCCACCGGGTCGTGCAGGGTCAGCAGCGGGGTGCGGCGGCGGCCGCCGTTGGCGACGTGCAGCTCCACCCGGCTCCGCCCGCCCACCGGCACGCGCGTCGGGTGGACCGTGCGGGTGACGTGGAGGTCGGGCAGCGGTCGACGGACCCGCACGACGGCGGCCACCACGAGCACGAGGCCGGTGGTGCCGAGCACGGCCAGCTCGGGCAGGCCGAAGACCCGCCCGGCCGCGATCGTGGCGGCGGCGCCGACGGCCACCGACCAGCCGGCGCGGGTGAGCACGGGGGCCTCAGACGGCCGCGTCGGCCGCTTGGGGGACGGGCACCGCCACGCCGGCCAGCACGTCGTCGACCACGTCGGCGGCGGTGATGCCGCTCACCTGGGCCTCGGGGCTGAGAAGGATCCGGTGGTCGAGCACGGGGTGGGCCAGGGCCTTCAGGTCGTCGGGCACCACGTAGGTCCGGCCCCGGGTGGCGGCGCGGGCCCGAGCGGCGCGCTGCAGCGCCAGCGACGCACGCGGCGACATGCCCACCGAGGTGGCGCGGTGGCGTCGCGACGCCTCGGCGAGGTCGACCACGTAGCCCTGCAGGGCGGGGGCGACGTGCACCGTGCGGGCCGCCGCCACCAGGCCGAGCACCTGCCCGGCGGACAGCACCGGCTCCAGGGATGCCACGCGATCGTCGTCGCCGTGGGCCTGGAGCACGTCGATCTCGGCGGCGCGGTCGGGGTAGCCGATGGAGAGGCGCATCAGGAAGCGGTCGAGCTGGCTCTCGGGCAGGGCGTAGGTGCCCTCGTGCTCGATCGGGTTCTGGGTGGCGATCACCATGAACGGCGGGGGCAGCTCGTGGGTGGTGCCGTCCACCGTGACGTGGCCCTCGGCCATGGCCTCGAGCAGCGCGGACTGGGTCTTGGGGGAGGCCCGGTTGATCTCGTCGGCCAGCACGATGCTGGCGAAGATCGGGCCCGGGCGGAACTCGAAGCGGTTGGCTCCCCGGTCCCAGATGCTCACGCCCACGACGTCGGTCGGGAGCAGGTCGGGGGTGAACTGGATGCGCCCGAACGAGGTGTCGATCGACGTGGCGATGGCCTTGGCCAGCGTGGTCTTGCCCACGCCGGGCACGTCCTCCACGAGCAGGTGGCCCTCGGCGATGAGGCACACGAGCGCCAGGTCGATCACGTCGGCCTTGCCCTGGATGGCCCGGGCGACGTTGGCGGCGAGCGCCTGGTGGAGGCCGGCGAAGCTCTCCGGTCGGTCCGCGGCCCGGTCGTCTGCGTCTCGGCTTGCCACGGTGGGGGGTCTCCTGTGGGGGGCGTGGAGGTCGCAGGATAGTCCGAGGTGGGTCGAGAGACGCCTCGCCCTCGGCGGGTCGTGCCATGCTCCAACGGTGGAGCACGTGCTGGCCGTCGACATCGGTGGGACCAAGCTGGCGGCCGGCGTGGTCGACGCCGAGGGCCGGGTGCTGGTGCGCGAGCAGGTGCCCACCCGGGGCCACGGGGCCGACGACCTCTTCGCCACGCTCGCCGCCCTGGTCGACGCCGTGCGGGGCGAGTCGGGCGGCACGCTCGTGGGGTGCGGGGTCGGCTGCGGGGGGCCGATGCGGGCCGGGGGCGAGGCCGTCTCGCCGCTCAACATCCCCGCCTGGCGGGACTTCCCCCTGCGCTCGCGGCTGGCCGAGCACGTCGGGCTGCCCACCTGGGTCGACAACGATGCCAAGGCCCTCGCCCTCGGCGAGGGGTGGCGGGGTGCCGCCGCCGGCCACCGGAACTACCTCGCCATGGTCGTCTCCACCGGCGTGGGCGGTGGGATCGTGCTCGACGGCCGCCTGCTCGACGGTGCCGGCGGCAACGCCGGCCACATCGGCCACGTCAACGTCGTGCCCGACGGTCGCCCGTGCGTCTGCGGCGCCCACGGCTGCCTGGAGGCCGAGGCGTCGGGCACCGCCATCGCCGCCGTCACCGGGATGTCGCCCCGGGAGGCGTCGCTCGAGGTCCGGCGGCGCACCGGCACGCTGGTCGGCCGGGCCGTCGGGTCCATCGCCAGCCTGCTCGACCTCCAGCTGGCGT
>JAHBSN010000315.1 GCA_019639095.1 Actinomycetota bacterium | reverse complement strand
CCGGCCCGCCCTCGGTGGGCACCACGGGCCCGTGGGTGCGGGCGGCGGCGATCGTGCCGTGCGGGTCGAGCAGGAAGGCGGCGAAGTCCATCGGGTCGGCCATCACCGCCCATTCAAGCCCAGGACCGAAGACGACGCTTCGCCCCGCTGGCGCACCAGGGCCGACCAGCCGGCGCTGGCGTGGCGGTCGCCGTCGGCGGTCACCACCAGGCACGCGGCGTCGATGCCGTCGGCGGCCAGGCCGTCCACGAAGGCCACGGCCTCGCCGGGAGCGAGCACCGAGGCCACGGTGGCCAGCACGTCGGCGGTGGTGGCATCGGGCGCCACCACGGTGGCCGATGCCGCGTGGGCCACCGGTCGGCCGGTGCGGGGGTCGAGCACCCGCGAGTGCCGATCGGCCCCCACGGCGAACCAGCGGCGGGCTCGACCGCTGGTGGCCACCGCCCGGTCGGCCACCTCCACCACGGCCAGCGGGGCGACGTTGTCGTAGGGCCGGTGCGGGTCCTCCACACCCACCCGCAGCGCGCCGGCGCCACGGTGGAGCAGGTCGCCGCCGGCGTCCACCACCAACCGGTCGAGGTCGAACGTGGCGAGCGCGAGCGCGGCCACCCGGTCCACCACGTGGCCCTTGGCGATGGCGTTGAGGTCGATGCCCGAGCGGTCGACGTCGAGCCCGGGCCGCGTGATGGAGGCGGCCAGCGTGGCCAGCTCGTCGTCGTCGGGGGCCACCTCGTCGACCTCGGCGCGCCGCCAGCGGTCGGTGAGCACCGCCGTCCTCGGGTTGAAGGCGCCACCGGAGCGCTCCTGCCACCACCGCGCCGTGGCGAGCAGCCCGGCGAGCTCCGGCCCGGCATCGGCGAGCTCGCCCGAGCGCCAGCGGCACAGCTCGCTCGCCGGGTCGAACACGGTGAACACCGCCTCCAGCCGCGCCGCCTCGGCCACCATCGCCGATTCGGCGGCGCGGGCCACCTCGTCGGACCGGGCCGTGATGCGCAGCGCCAGGTGCGTGCCCATCACCGGCTGGTGCACCGACGCGACGCGCACGGGCTCGGGCGGCTCGCTCACAGGGTGAGGAAGATGAGGACCGCCACCACGATCGACCCCACCACCGCCACGATCACCGCGCTGCGCCGGCGGCGCCTGAGCACGAGCTGGAGGAGCAGGCCCGAGGCGGCGATCAGCACGAGGAAGGCCCCCGCCACGTCGATGGTCCACCTCCACGAGCTGTCGGCGTCGCGGCCCTTGTGGAGGTCGTTCATGACCCCCACCCAGCCCTGCTCCTCGATGGTGAGGCGGTACTCGCCGGTCTCGGTGTCGAAGGTGGCGTCGGCCGCGTAGCCCGGGGCCCGGTAGGAGATCGAGCCCTGGTTCCCCGTGCTGCTGTAGTCGCTCACCTCGGCCTTGATGCCGTAGGTGGTGCGGAGGAACTCCGACACGGCGAGGTAGTCGACCTGGCCGTCGGGCGCCACGTCGAAGGTCATGGTCCCCGACTCGGAGACCGAGGTGGGCTCGTCGCCGAAGGTCCACTCGGGGGGGTTGAGGGTGATGCCGGAGATCCCGAAGAAGAGCACCAGCAACAGGGCGATCATGCTGGTGTAGGCGTGGACCACCCGGGACCACCGCTGCCAGACGGCCGTGCGGGGCCGGCGTCGGGCCGGGGCGCGGTGGCGCGGGCCGCTCGACGCCTCGGGAACCTCCTCGGCGAGGTCGGTCACGGGATCAGACCGCGTACGTGGCGGTGGCGGCCGACAGCTCGCCGTCGTCGGCCAGCGCCACATCGGCGGCCGCGGCCGCCAGGGCGAGCGCGCCGCTCGTGAGGCTGTGGGGGCCGTGCTCGCGCGCCGACTCCACGAGGAACACGTAGTCGCCCTGGGGTGCCCGCTCCCCCGCGGCGTCGAGGCCGTCCCACACCACCGTGTAGGTGCCGGCGGGCCGAGTGGCACCGGTGATGGACTCCACGTCGTCGGTGCCGTTGGCGTCGTAGTAGGCGCCGTCGGCGGCGTACCAGGCCGACAGGTTGTTGATCCACCGATCGCCCTTGGGCGGGTTGTACCAGAGGGCCAGGTTGGCCACGAGGTCGCCGGCGGCGGTCTCGACCCACACGGCGATGAACGGGTTGCGGGCCGGGCCCTGGCCACCGGTCTCCGCCGCGTAGGTGAACGCCACCTCCACCTGGGCACCGTCGGGCAGGGCCGAGCCCGACGACGAACCCCCGGTGGTGGTGGTGCTGCTGCCGTCGGCCGTGCTGGTGCCCGACGCCGCCGCGGTGGTGGAGGTGGTGGTGTCCCCTGCGTCGGCGAAGACGTCCTTGTCGTCCTTGCTGCAGGCGGCCAGCGCACCCGGCGCGAGCGCCACGGCGCCCAGCGCGGCGGCGCGCTTGAGGAACTCACGACGCACCATGGCGTCGTAGCGGGGGAGCTTCGGTTGTTGCACGGGCAAGAGCGTAGGAGTCGTTCCTGGGAGAACCCTGGGAGCCGGCCCCGAGGACCGTCGGAACGCGCGGCGTCGCCCGATCTCGCCCCGGGCCGGCCGGGGCCCGGCGTCAGCTGTCGGTGCGGAGGCGGCGCGAGGTGACCACGGCGATGCCGCCAACGGTCACGAGCGCCAGGCCCACGAGCACCAGCGGACCGTTGTCCGAGCCGGTGCGGGCCAGGGTGGTGCCGTTCCCGCCGTTGCTCTGGCCACCACCGGCGACCCCGCCGCCACCGGCGCTCGGCGGGTACTGCGCCGGCGCCGCGGCCACCGCGCTGGCGGCGAACAGCGGCAGCAGCACCGCAGCCGCCAGGATCATCAGCTTCTTCACCACTGCGGGAACCCCCTGGTCACCTCGGCCCGCCCGGGACCGAGTCGGCGACAACGTAGCGCAGCGAACTGGTCTCTTCGGACATCCTCGGTCCGGACCTCACGAGCCGGTGGCCTCCACCGTGACCCCGGCCGACCACGGGCCCGCCGAACGGTCGAGCTCGAGCTCCGCGGATCGCCCGCGACGCCTCGGCTCGGGGGCCGATCCGGAGGCCTCGGCCCGACCGGGCACCGCCCCGTCGAGCTCCACCGACCACCGCACGCGGTCCTGGAGGTTCTGCACCTGGGGCACGTAGGTGAAGCGGTACCAGCCGTCGGAGAGGTCGACCCCGCCCTCGAGCTCGATCACGATCCGCCGGGTCATCCCGGGGCCGATGTCGACGTTGCCGGCCACCACGTTGAGCCCGAGCTCGCGCTCCACCCCCGGTTGGATCGGGAGCCCGTCGAGGGTGACGCTCGTGGGCACGAGCGCCGAGTACGCCGACACGTAGCTGCGGTTCCATCCGAGCGGCAGCCCCACCGAGTTGCCGATCAGGTAGCCCGACCGGCCCGACGCCGGTGCGGTGTTCTCCAGCAGGATGGTGGCCGTGGCCCGCACCTTGCCGGTCCGGGCGTCCACCCGAGCCCGGTAGGTGACGGTGCGACGGAGGAACGAGTCGATCTTGCTGGCCCCGGCGTTCTGGTTGGTGACCCCGAACGCGTCCTGGCCGGCCGGCACGTCGACCGAGGCGTCCACGTGGATCCGCGCCATGAGCGCCTGCTCGTCGGGGTCGGCCATCCACATCGCCAGGTTCTGGTTGCGGGCGGCGGGACCGAGCGCCTCGGCCAGCTCCCCGGGGCCGGCCCCCTCGCCGGAGGTGAGCTCGTCGAACGCCGCCCGCCCGACGAACCCGAGGATCTCCTTGCGCGCCGTGTTCTGGCTGAAGTCGCCGTACTGGCCGCGCAGCAGGTACGGCACCACGTACTCCTCGTCGATCGGGCGGTCGAGGCCCGGCACGTCGATGGGGCCGGTGAGCGACAGCAGCCCGCTGAGCGCGAACGGGTCCAGGCGCAGCACGCCGTCGATCGGCTGCCCGCCCGACTGCGGATAGAGCTGGGCGACCGCGTCCCCCACCGACGGCCAGTCGGGCGACATGGTGATGTTCTGCCAGTACCGCTCCACCCCGAAGCGGCCGTAGCGGGCCACGTAGTCCGCCGGTCCGTCGAGGTGCTTGGCGGCGCGATCCCCGGTCAGGTTGAGGTCGATGGTCCGCCCGATCGGCCCGAGCGAGAGCTTGCCGTGGTCGAGGGTGAGCACGGCGTGGTTGCCCATGAAGCCGCCCGACGCGCGGGCCTCGGCCGGCGTCACGAACGCCACGAAGTAGTGGCGGGGACGGTCGGCACCCAGGATCGCCGGCGCCAGGCGGGTCGCCTCCACCGCGGTGGCGGCGCTCTCGTCGGCCTCCGCGAGGGTCCGCTCCAGGCGGTCGAGCCCGTCGGACACCGGCGGAACCAGCCACGTGCTGCGGGCCGGCACCGTCCGCCGGACCTCGTGCAGGCCGGCCTGCGCCCGCTCGAGGACGGCCTGGTAGTCGCGCACCGCGTCCAGGTCGAAGCGACCGCCGTCGAGGCGCAGGCGGTCGAGGTCGATGTCGCGTGCCCCGGTCAGC
>JAHBSN010000314.1 GCA_019639095.1 Actinomycetota bacterium | reverse complement strand
CGGTGAGCTCGGGCTTCTTCGAGAGCGGCAGGACGGCCACCTTGTAGGGAGCCAGGCGCGGGTGCAGGCGCAGCACGGTGCGGGTCTCGCCGCGCACCTCCTCCTCGTCGTACGCGGCCATGAGGAACGCCATCATCGTGCGGGTGGCGCCGGCCGCAGGCTCGATCACGTGGGGCGTGTAGCGGGCGTTGGTGGCGGGATCGAAGTAGTCGAGCTTCTCCCCCGAGGCCCGGGCGTGGGCGCTGAGGTCGAAGTCGCCCCGGTTGGCGATCCCCTCGAGCTCGTCCCAGCCCCACGGGAACAGGAACTCCACGTCGGCGGTGCCCGAGGAGTAGTGGCTGAGCTCGTCGGCGTCGTGCTCGCGCAGTCGCAGCTTGTCGGCCGGCATGCCGAGGTCCAGGTACCACTGGTAGCGCTCGTTCTTCCAGTACTCGTACCACTGCCCCGCCTCGTCCGGCGGCACGAAGAACTCCATCTCCATCTGCTCGAACTCGCGCGTCCGGAAGACGAAGTTGCCGGGGGTGATCTCGTTGCGGAAGGACTTGCCGATCTGGGCGATGCCGAACGGCGGCTTCTTGCGGCTGGTCTGGAGCACGTTGGCGAAGTTGACGAACATGCCCTGCGCGGTCTCGGGGCGCAGGAACACCTCGTGGCCCGACCCCTCCACGGGCCCGGCGTGGGTCTTGAACATCAGGTTGAACTGGCGGGCCTCGGTGAAGGAGTCCTTCGAGCCGCAGTTGGGGCAGACCCGGGGGTCTTCGAGCTTGTCCAGCCGGAACCGCTCCTTGCACTCCTTGCAGTCGACCAGCGGGTCGGTGAAGTTGGCCAGGTGGCCGGAGGCCTCCCACACGGCGGGCGGCGACAGGATCGACGCGTCGAGGCCGAGCACGTCGTGGCGGAGCTGCACCATCGAGCGCCACCACGCGTCCTTCACGTTGCGCAGCAGCAGCACCCCGATGGGGCCGTAGTCGTAGGTGGAGCGGAAGCCGCCGTAGATCTCCGACGAGGGGAACACGAAGCCGCGGCGCTTCGTGAGGTTGACGATCTGGTCGAACAGGGCGGGGTCGGCGGCTGGCTCGGACATGGAGGCTGATCCTAGGGGCCGGGGGCGTCGCCCCCTCCCGGGGTTCCCCGGCCCCCCGATCGCCCTGCCCTACGCTTCGCAGCGTGACCTACGCCATGCCCGTGGCCGATCCCACGGCCGTCATGGGCCGCCGCATCGGCGCCTACGTGCTCGACGCGGTCATCGGTGCCGCGCTGCTGGTCGCGGTGCTCGTCCCCCTGTTCAGCAGCAAGCTCGACACCACCACCTTCTCCTCCGACACGGCGGCCAGCGACTACTGCAGCCAGGTCAACGACGACACGTTCTCGGAGTTCGAGTCCTCCGGCCGCACCACCCGCAACGAACTGCCGCCCGACTCGTCGTTCTGCGCCAACATCGGCAACAAGGCGTACGTGATCCGCGGCGAGGAGGCGAACTCGCTGGTGGGCCAGATGTACCTGTGGTCCTTCATCAGCGGGTCGCTCAACACGATCGTCCTCCAGGGCCTCACCGGCGCCACCGTCGGCAAGTTCCTGTTCGGCCTGCGAACCGTCAAGGAGGACGGCTCGGCGGCCGGCTTCGGCAAGGTCATCCTGCGCCAGCTCGTGGGGGTCGTCGACGGGTTCTGCTGCGGGGTCGTGGGCCTCGCCGTGGCCTTCAACTCGAGCGGCCACCGGCGCATCGGCGACATGGCGGCCAGCACCTACGTGGTCGACAAGGCCGCCATGGGCGCGCCGATCCAGGTGCCCGGATCCACCCCCACGGCCTACGCGCCCGCCGCCGCATGGGGCCAGACGCCCACGGCGTGGGGCGCCCCGGCCTCGCCCGCGAACCCCGACCCCGATGGCCCCACCTGGGACCCGGCCCGCAACGCCTACATCCAGTACGACCGGGAGGTCGGCGAGTGGGTGCAGTGGGACGACCACCAGAAGGCCTGGCGCCCGATCGACCAGTGATCGGGTCGCTCCCCCGTCCCCCGGCGGACCACCCCAGGAGCTGACCCATGGCCTACCGAGGTGCCGACCCCACCGACGTGATGGGCCGCCGCATCGGCGCCTACCTGCTCGACGGCCTCATCATGGGCGTGATCACCGCGGTCGTGATCCTGCCCGTCTTCTTCTCCATGGCCAACACCGCCCCGGCCGGCAGCCTGCGGTGCGGGTCGGGCCGGATCGAGACGCAGGCCGACCTCGACCAGCGCGAGAAGCTCCCCATCTGCTTCGAGGCCGGCGACGAGATCCACTACCTGCGCGCCGACCAGGTCGGCAGCTTCCAGGCCGTGTTCGGGCTGGTGCTGCTCGCCCAGTGGGTCGGGTTCCACGTGCTGCTCCAGGGCATCGCCGGGGGCAGCCCCGGCAAGCTGGCCCTGGGCCTGCGGGTGGTGAAGCCCGACGGGCAGCTCGCCGGACCGCTGCGCTGCCTGGTGCGCACGGGCTTCCTCGTGTTCCTCGACGCCCAGTGCTGCGCCATCATCGGCCTGCTCACCGCGTTCCGCTCGCGGGGCCACCGCCGGGTGGGCGACATGGTGGCCGACACCCTGGTGATCGGGCGCGACGACCAGCGGGCCCTGGCCCTGGCCCGCTCCGGTGCGGCGCTGCCCGACCGCAAGACCATCGCCGCCGCCAGCTACGCCCAGCAGCACAAGCCCCGGGAGATGACCTGGGAGGAGAGCGCCGGGCAGATCATCATCCCCGGCTCGCCCGGCCTGCCCACCTCGGGTCACGCGCCGAGCGCCGCCCCCGACGAGAGCTCCTGGACCCCGAACCCCGACGCCGCAGCTCCCGCCACCTGGGAGCCGCCCCCCATGCCCACCGCCCGCCGCGGTGCGCCGCCGCCACTCCCCTTCGACCGGGTGGTCGACCCGGCGCTGGCCGGTGCCCCCGGCGTGGACGAGGCGTTGTGGGACGAGGCGCGTGGCGCCTGGCTCTGGTACGAGACCCAGGGCGGCACGTGGTACCGCTGGAACGACGCCGCCGGCCAGTGGGGACCGCTCGACCCCTGACGCGCATCGGCCGCCGGCACCTGCGCCGACGGCCGATGGGGGATCCGCTGCCTGGCCCACCAACACCGACCACCGGGCGACCTGACGCGCGGCCGGGCGACGCCGGGCCCCCGAAGCCGGCTAGTCGAGCAGGCCCACCGAGCGCAGCCGCCGCTCGAGGTGGTGCTCCATCACCCGGGTGGCGAGGTGATCCACCTCGTGGGTGGCCGGCGACGCCGGCGCCTCCAGGGCCTGGCCGAGGCGTCCGCCCAGGATCTGCTGGAGCAGCTCCACCGCCTCGGGCGAGACGCGGGTGCCGCGCCGGTGCTCGGCGCAGAGCAGCCCGCCCTCGGTGGGGTCGAACGCCACCAGTCCGTCGGGCTCGTCGCACACGACGCACGCCTCCACCTGCGGACGGAACCCCTCGAGCGCCAGCACCTTCCAGTGGAACCCGGCCACCACGAGGGCGCTGTTGCGGGCATCGACGGCGCGCAGGGCGCCGAGCAGCATGCGGTAGAGGTCGGCGTTGGGCTCGCGCTCGAGGCTCAGCTGGTCGGTGGCCTCCAGCATCGTGACGGCGTGGCTCAGCCGGTCGAGGTCCTCGCGGATGGCCTTGAAGTGGTGGACCGACTCGGCCTGCGTGACGATGTCCAGCTCTCGACCCTCGTAGAGCTGGAGGGCCACGTGGCTCGTGGGCTCGAGCCGGGCGCCGAACTTGCTCTTGGTCTTGCGCACGCCCTTGGCCACGGCGCGCACCTTGCCGTGGCGCTCGGTCATGAACGTGACGATGCGGTCGGCCTCGCCCAGCTTGTGGGTGCGCAGCACGATCCCGTGGTCGCGGTAGAGCGCCACGGCTAGGCCACCCTCAGCTCGAGGCCACGCCGCCGAAGCGGCGGTCCCGGGCCTGGTACTCGCGGATGGCGTCGGCCAGGTGCTGCTTGCGGAAGTCGGGCCAGAGGACGTCGGTGAACACCAGCTCGCTGTAGGCCAGCTCCCACAGCAGGAAGTTGGAGATGCGGTACTCGCCGGAGGTGCGCACCACCAGCTCGGGCTCGGGCATGGTCGGGTCGTAGAGCCGCGAGCGGATGGCCTTCTCGTCCACCTTGTCGGCCTTCACGCCGTCGGCCACCAGTCGCTTCACGGCGTCGACGATCTCGGCCCGGCCCCCGTAGTTGAAGGCGATGGTGAAGGTGAGGCCGGTGTTGTCCTTGGTGAGGTCGGTGGCCCAGTCGATGCGGCCCCCCACCCCCCGGGGCACCCGCCAGTCGCGCCGGCCGATGAACTGGATGCGCACGTTGCGCGAGTGCAGGTCTTCGGCGTGGCGGTCGAGGATGCCCTTGTTGAACCCCATGAGGTACTTGACCTCGTCGGCGGGGCGCTTCCAGTTCTCGGTGCTGAAGGCGTAGACGGTGAACCAGTCGAGCCCGAG
>JAHBSN010000313.1 GCA_019639095.1 Actinomycetota bacterium | reverse complement strand
CCGATGCCGCCATCGACGACGTGGTGGCCGCCGAGGAGGCCGTCTTCTCCCAGCTCACGCGCGCCGAGCGGGCCACCCTCGACCGGGTGCTCGACAAGCTGGTGGCGCGCGTCGAGGCCGGTCCGGCCTGAGCCGTCGGTCAGCCGGCGTCGAGGTCCCGCCGGGCGAAGGCGGCGGTGGCGACGGCGGCCAGGCCGCCCGCCACCGCCAGGGTGGCCACCAGGGTCACCGGGTCCACGCCCTGGGCCGGCGCCAGCGCCATGTGGTGGAACAGGGAGAGCTGCGCCAGCCAGCCCGTGCCTGACACGAGCGCGCCCACCACGTCGGCGATCAGCGACCACGCGACGAGGGCGTAGACCACCCGGCCGGCCACCGCCGGAGCCAGGGCCAGGGAGAGGGCGCCGACTCCCAACGCCACCAGGGCGGAGGGGGCCACGTTGAGGCCGGCCCCGAGCAGCTCGCCGGCGCCCACGGGCACGCCTCGGGCGCGGGCGCCCACCCACGTGGCCCCGCCGCCCAGCACCGAGGCCGCCACCACCGCCACCGCCGCCAGCGCCAGACGGCCCGCGAACCAGGCCGTGCGGCCGGTGGTGCCGCCCAGCGCGTGCACCAGCCGCCCGGACTCCTCCTCCTCGCCGGCCGCGCCCACCTGCGACGCCGCCAGCAGGGCCGCCAGCGAGGCCAGGAACAGGAACGAGATCCCGAGGAACTGGTCGAGGAAGGCGCCCTGGAGGGCGAACCGGTCGAGCATCCCCGACATCGAGGCCGGGGCCGGGTGGGTGGTGATCTCCGACAGCGAGCCGAGGATCAGCCCGGTGGCCGCCACCCCGGCGAACCAGCCGAGGATCGAAGCCCGCTCGAGTCGCACCGCCAGGCCGAAGGGCGACCCGAGCCCTGCGGTGCGCGGGGGTGCGGCGTCGGCCGACGAGAAGGTCCCGTCGCCCACGTCGCGCCGGCCGGCGAGGACCGCGGCGGCGGCGACCAGGGCGGCGACCGCGAGCGCGGCCACCACCAGCGGACGCGGGTCGTCCTCGGTGAAGGGTCGGATCCGCTCGGTCCAGCCGAAGGGCGTGGCCCACAGCAGCCAGCGGGTGGACGGACCGGCGTCGGCCACCATCCGCACCACGAACGATGCACCCACCACGCCGAGGGCCAGGGCGCTCGCCACGCGCCGGCTTCGACCCAGCTGCGACGTCACCGCGCCCACGGCCCCGAACACCGCCGGCGCCACCGCGAGGCTCGCGGCGTAGAGGAGGCTGCCGCCCACGCCCAAGCCCACCTTCGGGTCCCGTCCGGCGAGCGCGGTCAGCACGGCGGTGCCCGCGAAGACGATGGCCACCGCCAGGCCGAGGGCCGCCGTGGTGGCCACGGTGGCGCGCGCCGCCCGGGTGCGCCCGGCCAGCACCAGCTGCCAGCGCCCGGCGTCCTCCTCGCCGCGCAGCACGCGGGTGGCGGCGAGGGCGGCCCACACCGCCCCGATCGAGGTGAGGAAGACGAACGACTTGTAGGCCGCGTAGCCGCCCACGGTGTCGATGCGGTCCACCGGTCCGAACAGCACGGCGAACCCGACGTCGCCCCCCACGCTCGCCGCCAGCTGCTGTCGGCTGGCGGGCGTGGGGAAGGAGCTGGCGTAGGTGGTGGCCGACGACGCCACGGTGAGCCCGAACGCCACCGCGCACACCACCGCCCCCACCCGGAGCTGGCGGAAGGCCCGCCGGGCGATGGCCAGCTCGGTGGTCACGGCTCCTCGTAGTGCCGCACGAAGAGCTCCTCGAGCGACGGCTCCCGGGTGGTGAGGTGGTGGACGCCGGCGTCGGCCAGGACGGCGAGGAGCGGTTGCATCGAGCCGCTCACCTCGCAGTCGACGGTGGAGCCCTGCACCACCACGTTTCCCACGCCCGGCACGCCGGCGAGGTCGGGCACCGCTCCGTCGAGCACCGCCCGCACCTGCACCGCCACCAGGCCGCGGAGCACGTCGAGGTGGCCGATCTCGATGATGCGACCGGCCCGCAGCATCGCCACCCGATCGCAGGTGGCCTCCACCTGGCTGAGCACGTGCGACGAGAGCAGGACCGTCTGGCCCTGCTCGTGGGCCTCGGCCACGCACGCCTGGAACACCTGCTCCTTCAGGGGGTCGAGGCCGGTGGTGGGCTCGTCGAGCAGCAGGAGGTCGGCCCGGCTGGCGAACGCCGCCACGAGCAGCACCTTCTGGCGGTTGCCGTGGCTGAGGGCCCGGACCTTCTTGTCGGGATCGAGGTCGAACCGCTCGAGCAGCTCGTCGCGGTACGCCTCGTCGACCGTGCCGTGCACGTTGGCCAGGAAGCGCAGGGTCTCCGCGGCGGTGAGGCCGGGCCAGAGGTTGGCCTCGCTCGGCACGTAGGCCACGTGGCGGTGGGCGGTGGTGGCCTCCCGCCACGGGTCGGCGCCGAAGATCGACGCCGTGCCCGCCGTCGGCCGGATGAGCCCCAGCAGCAGGGCGATGGTGGTGGACTTGCCGGCGCCGTTGGGGCCCAGGTAGCCGAACACCTCGCCGGGGGCGATCTCCAGGTCGAGCCCGTCCAGCGCCGTGGTGCGTCCGAAGCGCTTGGTGAGCCCCTCGGTGCGGATCGCCGCCGGCGCCGCGCTCATCGCCGTGGCTCGCGCACCCGGGAGGCGGGCTGGTAGTTGGGGCCGGCGGTCTCGTCGACCCGGCGCAGCAGCAGCTCGCACGGCGGCTCGAACCGCTCGGGGAAGTCCCGGGTGGCGGCCTCGCCGAGGAGTCGCCAGGGGAGCGTGGTCCGGGCGTCGGTGTCGTCCTCGATGCGCTGGCGCAGGGCGACGCCCTCGGCGGTGACGGTGCGGTGGCCGTCGCCGTGTCCGATCTCCGCGAGGCCTCGCTCGGCCAGGCCGGTCCACGCCGCGTCGAGGTCGGCGGGATCGGTGCCCCGGGAGGTGGCCAGCCAGTCGGTCTCGTACCCGAGCCAGGCGTTGTGCAGCACCGACGCCTCCACGCCCGTGAGCCCGGCCGCCGCCACCAGCGCCCAGTGCGTGTCGCCGCGCCACTCCCGCAGGCAGTTGACGGCGTGCCAGCCCGACAGCAGCGGGTCGGTGGGGCGGGGCATCGCCAGGTGGGCGCCGAAGAAGGTGCGACCCACCAGCGGGAGCTGCTCGACCACCGGCCAGAGGGCGGGGCCGAGGTCCACCAGCGGTCCGACGATGTCCGGGGCGTGCTCGTGCAGGCCGTCGACCACGGCCTCGTCCCGCGCCGTCCAGAACTCGGCGAAGCGCTCGGGGGTCTTCAGGGCGTCGAACGCCAGGGCGATCCCGAGGGGGCTGATCGATCCGAACGCCGCCGCCACCGCCTGCGGTCCGGCGCCGGCGAGCGGCGCGCACCGCGCCGCGATGTACCCGAGGGGACCGGGCAGGCCGAGCGCCTCGAAGCGCCGCACCGCCCCCGGATCCCAGAAGATCCACCCGATGGTGGTCTGCACGGATCGGGCGTTGCGCCGGGTGAGGTCCACCCAGGGCGTTCGGTCGCTGCCGTCGTCGCTCACCCCGCCGAGCGTACGACCGCGCCCCAGCCCGCATCGGTTCTGGTGCCCGTGTTCGCCGCATCCGGCGAACACGGGCACAAGAACGGACGTCGCTCGTGGGCGGGCGAGGGCGGGGGGCGAAGGCCGTAGGGTCGGGCGACATGGACCTCGGGATCTCGGGACGTCGGGCGGCGGTGGCGGCATCGTCGGCGGGGCTCGGCCTCGCCTCGGCCCGGGCGCTGGCGGCCGACGGCGTGGCCGTGGCGCTCTGCGGACGTGACCGAGGGCGGCTCGACGACGCCGTCGCGTCGATCACCGACGCAGGCGGGTCGGCGGTGGGGCTGGTGGCCGACGTGTCCACCGCGGCCGGGGCCACCGACTTCGTGCGCCAGGCCCACGAGGCGCTCGGCGGCATCGACATCCTCGTGCCCAACGCCGGCGGCCCGCCCGCCGGCACCTTCGAGACGACGCCGCTCGACGCCTACCTCCCGGCGCTCGAGCTCAACCTGCTCTCCACCGTGGCCATGTGCACCGAGGCGGTGCCGGCCATGGCCGAGCGTGGCTGGGGTCGGGTGGTGGCCATCACGTCGATCTCGGTGCGCCAGCCCATCCCCACGCTGATCCTGTCGAACACCGCCCGGGCGGGCGTCACCGGCTTCCTGAAGACCCTGGCCCTCGAGGTGGCGGGTCAGGGGATCACGGTGAACTCGGTGCAGCCGGGCTCGCACGCCACCGAGCGGCTGCGCTCGATGCACGGCGACCTGTCCGACGTGGCGGCGTCCACCCCGGTGGGCGAGGTCGGCCGGCCCGAGGACTTCGGTGCGGTGGTCGCCTTCCTCTGCTCGGACCAGGCTCGCTTCATCACCGGCGCCGCCGTCCCCGTCGATGGCGGCGCCTACCGCGCCCTGCTGTAGGGAGCGGCGTCGGCTCGGTCGCGGCACCGCTTCTTGCACCCGTGTTTGCCATCCCC
>JAHBSN010000312.1 GCA_019639095.1 Actinomycetota bacterium | reverse complement strand
GCAGCCCGCCGGGGCGGCGAACCCACCGGCACCGGCGCCGGTCGCCGCCTCGGCGCCCACCACGGCCCCGGCGCCGTTCCTCGATCGCCTGGCCGCCGAGGGCGCCACCATCCCCGCCGCCCCGCCGGCCACCACGCCGCCGGCGACCACCCCGCCGGCCACCGTCCGGACGGCGCCACCGGTGATCGCCCCGGCGCCGGCCCCGGTGGCGCCCGCCACCACCAGCCGTGCCAGCTGAGCGCGACTTCCCCGCCATGGGCTCCTCGGCCCGGGTGATCGTGGTCGGGGGGCCTCCCGGACTCGATCGCCGGGCCGAGGAGCGCATCGCCGACCTCGAGCAGCGCTGGAGCCGGTTCCGCCCCGAGAGCGAGCTGAGCCGCCTGAACGAGGCGCCCCGGGGCCGACCGACGCTGGTCTCGGCCGACACGTTCGTGCTGCTCGATCGGGCGGTGCGGGCATGGCGGCTCACCGGGGGTCGCTACGACCCCACCGTGCTCGACGCCGTGGTGGCCAACGGCTACGACCGCTCCTTCGCCGACCTCCCCGCCACGTCCTCGGATCCCACCGCTGCGTGCCGCCCGGCGCCCGGGTGCGCCGACCTCGAGCTCGACGCCCGGCTCAACGCGGTCACGATCCCGGCCGGTGCGAGCATCGACCCCGGCGGCATCGGCAAGGGCCTGGCCGCCGACCTCGTGGCCGAGGAGCTGCTGGCCCACGGGGCCGAGGGCGTGCTCGTGGACCTCGGCGGCGACGTTCGCGTGGCCGGCCACGGGCCCCACCACGGCGGCTGGGTGGTCGACGTGGAGCACCCGCTCTACGGGGATCGGGCGCTGCTGCACCTGCTGCTGCGCGACGCCGGCATCGCCACCAGCAGCCGGCTGCGTCGCCGGTGGCACCGCAACGGCGTGCCCCGGCACCACCTGCTCGACCCGGCCACCGGCGCGCCGACCGTGGGCACCCTCGTGGCCGCCACGGTGGTGGCGGGCGAGGCCTGGTGGGCCGAGGCGCTCACCAAGGCGGCGTTCGTGGGTGGCCTCGACGCCGTGGCCGGCGCGTCGGCGCTGCTCGTCGACGACGCCGGCACCTGCACCGGAACGCCCGACCTCCTGGCGCTGGCCGCATGAACCAGCAGCTGTGGTGGTACGTGGCGCGCTCGACCGGCATCGTGGCCTGGGCCCTCGTGGCCGCCGCGGTGATCTGGGGCCTGCTGCTCACCACCCGCCTCGTGGGCGGCCGCACGGCGCCGCGCTGGCTCCTCGACCTCCACCGCTTCCTCGGCGCGCTCGCCGTCATCTTCACCGGCCTGCACCTCGCCGGCCTGGTGGCCGACAGCTACACCCACTTCGGCCCGAGCGACCTGCTCGTGCCGCTGGCCAGCGCCTGGAAGCCGGGGCCGGTGGCGCTCGGGGTGGTGGCCATGTACCTCCTGGCGGCGGTGGAGCTCACGTCGCTCGCCATGCGGCGCCTCCCGCGCCGGTTCTGGCGGTGGGTGCACCTCACCAGCTTCGGCTCGTTCTGGCTCGCGAGCCTCCACGCCGTCACCGCCGGGACCGACGCCACCAACCCGGTGCTCTGGCTGACGTACCTGGTGACGGCGGCGGTGGTGCTGTTCCTCACGATCTTCCGGACCCTGGCCGACCCGCGCTCACGTCGGGCCGCGGGCCGCATCGCGGACCGACCGGCGCGCCCGGCACGCCCGGCAACCGTGGGCGTCGACCACCGCTAGGCCGATCGCCTCCGGGGACCTTCGACCCTGTGGCCCGACCGGACGCGGGCGTAGACACCAGGGCAGGAGACCGACAGATCGGAGGCCACGGGTGAACGTCGAGGTTGGAGCGCTCATGCGGACGCCGGTGATGACCATCACCAAGCACCAGACGGCGGGCCATGCCCGGGAGCTGATGCGGACCCACGGGGTGTCGGCGCTGCCGGTGGTGGGTCCCGACGAGGAGCCCGTGGGCGTGGTCACCGCCACCGACCTGCTGGGCGACCACCCCGACGCCGCGCCGGTGAGCTCGTTCATGTCCCCCCACGCCTACACCGTGGCCTCCACCGACGGCCCGCATGTGGCGGCCCGCATCATGCGCAACCACCACCTGCACCACGTGGTGGTGGTGGACCACCACCGGGTGGTGGGGATGCTGAGCACGTTCGACCTCCTCCGGCTGGTGGAGGACCACCGCTACGAGGCCAAGAACGCCCCCACCCCCAAGCGCAAGGCGCCCGCTCGACAGTAGCCCGCACGCGGGAATACCCCAGGGGGTATCCTGGTTGGAGCACGGGAAGCCAACCACCGAGGAGCACCCGCCATGGGAACCGTCGACCTGACCGAAGCCACCTTCGCCGACACGATCGGCGCCAACGACATCGTCCTCGTGGACTGGTGGGCGTCGTGGTGCGGCCCCTGCCGCATGTTCGCCCCCATCTTCGAGGAGGCCGCCACCACCCACCCCGACCTCGTGTTCGCCAAGGTCGACACCGAGGCGCAGCAGGGCCTGGCCGGCGCGGCGGGCATCCAGTCGATCCCCACGCTCATGGTGTTCCGCGAGCAGGTGCTGGTCTTCTCCCAGCCCGGCGCCCTCCCGGCCGCCGCGCTCGAGGACCTGATCGCTCAGGTCCGCGCCCTCGACATGGACGAGGTGCACCGCTCGGTGGCCGCCGCCAGCGCGGCCGGCTGACCCGAACCCCGTCTGCTTGCATACCCCCAGGGGTATAGATAGGATGCCTCGCATGGATCTTCCCGACGACACCGTCGCCGACGTCATCCGGCGCCTCCGGCGCGTGGAGGGCCAGGTGCGCGGCATCCAGCAGATGCTGACCGAGGGCCGTGACTGCCGAGACGTGGTCACCCAGCTCTCGGCGGCCAACAAGGCGCTCGAGCAGGCCGGCTTCACCCTGGTGGCCGCCGGCCTCACCTGGTGCCTGGAAGACCCCGAGCGCTCCGCCGCCGAGGGCTACGACCTCGTCGACGTCCAGAAGATGTTCACCAAGCTGGCCTGAGCGCCACCCCCGAACCCACCCACCCAACCGCGCCCTTCCGCCTCCCGGTGCGACCCGGGCTCCCCCCGTCGCGCCTCGACCCGAAACGAGCACGTCCATGACCGTCCTCCAGGACCCCCCTGCCCCGTCCGAACGCGCCCACGCCGGCGACCCCGACATCGACGCCGAACGAGACGGGCTGCTGGCCCGCATCGGACGGACGGCGGGGCGCCGCCCCCGCCGCGTCCTCGCCGTGTGGGCGATCGTCGTCCTGCTCGCCGGCCCGCTCGCCATCACGCTGGCGGGCGCCCTCTCCGGTGCCGGCTGGGAGGCACAGGGTTCCACCGCCCAGGAGGTGCGCGACGAGATCCGCCGCGACTTCCCCCAGCTGGGCGCGGAGTCTGCGGTGGTGGCCTACCAGCAGCGCACGCCGATCGCCGACGACCCCGCCGGCCTCCAGGCCCTGGTGGCCGCGCTCGACGGCAGCGAGGGCACCACCACGGTGGTCGATCCGATCGCCGCCGGCCCCGAGGCCGGCCTCGTGTCGCGCGACGGGCGCACCGCGCTCGTGCCCGTGGGGCTGGAGGCATCGACCGATGCCGACCTGCCCGAGTCGGCGGGCGCGGTGATGCGCACGGTGGCGTCGGTCGACCTGCCCGATGGCGCCCGGGCCGACACCACCGGCGAGTGGGCGGTCTGGCACGACTTCAACGAGCTCAACGAGCAGGCCCTCCACAAGGCCGAGCTCCTCTCGGGCCTCCCCACCGTCATCCTCCTGTTCGTGGCGTTCGGCTCGGCGGTGGCCGCCGGGCTGCCGCTGGTGCTGGCCGTGGCCGGCATCGCCGTCGGGTTCGCCGCCCTGCACCTGGGCACCGACGTCACCCCGCTGTCGGTGTGGGCCATGAACTTCTCGATGATGATCGGCCTGGCCGTCGGCATCGACTACAGCCTCTTCATCGTGTCCCGCTACCGCGAGGAGCGCGAGGACGGCAAGGACGCCCTCGACGCCATCGCCGGGACGATGGCCACCTCGGGCAAGGCCGTGTTCCTCTCGGCGCTCACCGTGGTGCTCTCGCTCGCCGCGGTCTTCCTGGTGCCGGTCATGGTCTTCCGGGCCATGGCCCTCGGCATGATCCTGTCGGTGGTGGCCACGGCGCTGGCCTCGCTCACCCTCCTGCCGGCGATCCTGGTGGCCCTCGGCGACCGGGTCCTGGTGGCCCGTGGCCACGAGGACCCCGACCGCGCCGCCGAGGGCCGCTGGGCCCGCTGGACCGCGGCCGCCATGCGCCGGCCCGGCGCCACCCTGGCCGCCGGCCTCGGCATCCTCCTGCTGCTCGCGGTGCCCGCCCTGGGCATGCGCCTCGGCATGCCCGGCGCCCGCGTGGTGGACGAGGGCAACCAGAGCCGGGACGGCTACGAGACCGTGGTGGGGGCGTTCGGCCCCGGCGCCGCCGCCCCGCTGTTCGTCACCGTCCCCGCCGACCAGGCGGCGACGGTGGTGGAGCTGGCCT
>JAHBSN010000311.1 GCA_019639095.1 Actinomycetota bacterium | reverse complement strand
GTGTAGGGGGCACCCACCCCGGCGCTGTCGTACTGGAAGATCCCGATGCCGGGGTGCCAGTAGGCGCGGGTGTAGGCGGTGTACGGGTCGCGGAAGGCGTAGAGGCCGTAGTTCGCGCTCACGTTGGTGGTGGTGGACATCACGCCGTTCCACTCGTCGTAGCGCGAGAGCGTCATGGGCGACGGGGCCGACGTGGGCCGGGTGGCGGCCGAGGACTCCTTGAAGATCGGGGACACGACCAGCGCCGTGAGCCCGGGAGCGCTCAGCCCGCCGCAGCGGGTGGTGGCCTCGGTGGCGGCGTTGATCGCCTCCCAGGGGCCCTGGCCGAAGTACTTGGTGACCGGGACCTCGTCGGCCTTGGCGTCGGGGGCGGCGGTGGTGCCCTCGGTGGGCGCTCCCGGCGTGGTGGCGGGCGGGGCGTCGCCGCTGCCGACGGGCACCCCGTCGACGAAGCCGGTGGGCAGGTCGTCGCCCTCCGAGGCCGAGGCCATCGTGGCGGTGGCCCCCACGGCGGCGGTGGAGATCGCCAGGGAGCAGACCAGCAGGAGGGGTGAGAAACGGCGCATGGGACCTTTTCGGTCCACCACGGGGCGGTCGTGGAGGACTCCGTCGACAGCAGGACATCTCGCCCCGCAGCGTGGCGGGACCGGCACCCTGGGAGCGAACCCTAGGTGCCCAGACCTATCGGCGTCTCGTCGCCGCGGATGAGGACGGTGAGCGGCCCGGCCCGAACCGAGTCCACCAGGACCTCGCCGGCGAGCACCTCGCTGCGGTCCCACACCACGCTCCGGACCACCGTGGCGGCGGGGTCCACCCGGGCACCGGGGCCCACCACGGATCGCCCGCCGGAGGCGGCCAGGTTGGCTCGGAGGTAGTCGGCCGGCGTGCCGCAGTCGACGAACGGCGACGTGGTGGCCACCAGGTCCAGGCGGCCGGCGGCGGCCTCCGCCCGCCACTGCACCTCGTAGAGGCCCGATGGCGTGGGCGCGAGGTCGGCCACCAGACGACCCGGCAGCAGGGCCACGCCGCAGTAGCGCAGCGCGCCGAAGTCGCCCCGCGCCGGGTCCTCGACGCAGAGCAGCCGGACGCGCTCGCGGTCCCAGGCGTCGACGAACTCGTGCAGGTCCAGGTCCACGTCGAACCAGGCGTCGGCGTTGGTCACGAGCACGTGGCGGCCCGCGATCCACGGGCGCAGCGCGCCCAGTGCGCCGGCGGTGCCGAGCGCCTCGGGGGCCTCGAGGGATCGATGGACCTCCGGCGGGAGGTGGGCGTCGAGCACGGCGGCGCCGTGGTGGAGGTTGACGGCCACGTCGTCGACGTGGGCGCGCACGCGGTCGAGGGCGAGGTCCACCAGGGGCCGACCGCCCACCGGGCAGAGCGCCTTGGGGCGCAGGCGCGTGAGCGGCGCGAGCCGCCTCCCCGCTCCGGCGGCCAGGACCACCCCTGCCAGACTGTCGACCATGCGCTTCACCCGGTGGTGGAACCCCTCGCTCCCCCAGACCCTGCTCTACAGCGTCATGTTGCTGTACTTCAACGCCGCCTTCAGCCTCTTCGCGCTGATGGGCCTCGGGATCGGCGGGTCGGCCTACTCGCTCGCGCCGGTGCTGTTCGACAGCGCCTTCGACAGCGCCGCGAGGTTCGACGCCGTGCAGACCGTGGCGGTGCTCGGCGGCACCCTGGCCTACGGCTTCGGCGGCCTCGGCATCGCCAACGGCCAGAAGCTCGGCTGGAAGGTGGGGGTGGCCGTGGCGTCCGGGGCGGTGCTGCTGCCCGTGATCGCCATCGGACGGGGGTTCTCGCTCGGTGGCACGAACATCATCCCGTTCCTGTTCGACCTGGCGCTGCTGGTGCTGCTGGTCCACCCGATGAGCCGCTCGTACCAGCGGATCTGGTTCGACGGGTCGAGTCGCCCCCGTCGCTGACGGACCGTCAGATCCGGCGTGCCATGCTGGAGCCATGACCACCGTCATCCAAGGCATCGCCGGCCTGAAGGAACTCGTCGGCACCCATCTCGGCTACTCGGACTACGTGGAGATCACCCAGGACCGGGTGAACACGTTCGCCGACGCCACCGGCGACCACCAGTGGATCCACGTCGATCCCGAGCGGGCCAAGGCCGAGAGCCCCTTCGGCGGCCCGATCGCCCACGGCTACCTCACGCTGTCGCTCGGTCCCCTGCTCGCCCCGCAGATCATGCGGGTGGAGGGCATCAAGATGGGCGTCAACTACGGCGCCGACAAGGTGCGCTTCCCATCGCCGGTGCCCGTGGGCTCCAAGCTGCGCCTCGGCGCCGAGCTCACCAAGGTCGACGACATCCCGGGCGGCGTGCAGGTGTACATGACCTTCACCTTCGAGGTCGAGGGTGCGGCCAAGCCGTCGTGCGTGAGCGAGAACGTCTTCCGCTACTACGAGTGAGCGGTCCGGTCAGGACACCGACACGTTGAACGCCTGCCCCACCAGGTAGGCGATGGCCATGGCGGCCGCACCCCCCAGGAGCACCCGCAGGGCGGGACGAAGGGGCGGTGCGCCGCCCAGGCGGCCCCCCACGGCCCCGAGCACGCCGAGGCCCACCAGGGCCGACACCACCACCGCCGGCACCCGCCAGGTGCTGCCCACCGCCAGCACCACGAGCAGCGGCACCAGCGCGCCCAGCGAGAAGCTCACCGCCGACACCGTGGCCGCCTCGAGCGGCCTGGCCAGGTCGTCGGGGTCGAGGCCGAGCTCGTCGCGAGCGTGCGCGGTGAGGGCGTCGTGCTCGGTCAGGGCCACCGCGACCTCGTGGGCGAGCTCCCGCGGCAGGCCCCGGCGCTCGTAGATCGTGGTGAGCTCGGCCAGCTCGGCCCGGGGCATGGTCTCGAGCTCCTCGGCCTCGGTGGCCAGGTCGGCTCGTTCGGCGTCTCGCTGGGAGGAGACCGAGCTGTACTCCCCGATCGCCATCGAGCCGGCACCGGCCACGAGCGACGCCACCCCGGTGGCCATCAGCACCGGTCGACCGGCCGAGGCCGAGGCCACGCCCACCAGGAGGCTGGCGGTGGAGAGGAGGCCGTCGTTGGCGCCCAGCACGCCGGCGCGCAGCCACGAGGCGCGGTGGCCGGCGTGGTCCTCCACGTGGTGCCGGACGCCCGAGCGCCGACTGGAGCGCGACAGGCGGGGCCGCGCCTGGGGGTGCGCCCCGGGGGCGCGCGGGCCGGTGGTGGTCGCGTCCATGGGTCCATGTTGGGGGTCGCCGCCCGGTTTCGCACCTCGGCCACGATCGGCAAGGAGCGGCCTCCACGCGGGGTGAAGCGCCGTCACCCCACCTCTGTCAAGGTCCCCTGACACGACCGCCGGCGTTTCGTCGGCCGCGGCGGTCCGCCGCTACCGTCGGCCCGCGTGCTCACGTGGAACCTGGCGGACCTGTTCGAGAGCGTCGCCGATGCCGTCGGTGGGCGCGAGGCGGTGGTCTCCGACTCGGCGCGCCTCACCTACGCCGACCTCGACCGCCGGTCGAACCAGCTCGCCCGCCACCTCGCCCAGCTGGGCGTGGGCGCCGGCGACCACGTCGCCCTGGCCCTGCGCAACGGCCACGAGTACCTGGAGGGCATGCTCGCCGCCTTCAAGCTGCGCGCCGTCCCGATCAACGTGAACACCCGCTACACCACCGACGAGCTGCGGCACCTGCTCGCCGACGCCGCGCCACGGGTGGTGGTGCACGAGGCCCACCTCGCCGAGGCCCTGCCGGCGGCCGTGGCCGACCTCGACCCGCGCCCGGAGCTGGTCGATCGCTCGGCCGGGTACGAGGCCGCGCTCGCCGCCCAGCCCGGGCACCGGCTCGACGTGGCGCGTCGCGGCGACGACCGCTACCTCCTCTACACGGGCGGCACCACCGGTCGACCGAAGGGCGTGGTGTGGCGCCACGAGGACCTGGTGTTCTCGGCCCTGGGCGGTGGCAACGCCGACGGGGATCCGGCCTCGGCGCCCCACGAGGTGGCGGCCAACGCCGTGCGCAGCCGGTCACGGTGCCTGCCGGCGTCGCCGTTCACCCACGGCACGGCGCAGTGGAGCGCGCTCGCCACCCTGCTCGGCGGCGGCACCCTCGTGGTCGACGCCGGCGAGCGCTTCGACGGCGTGCGCCTGCTCGACCTCGCCGCTCGGGAGCGGGCCAGCCTCCTCGTGATCGTGGGCGACGCGTTCGCCCGCCCGCTGGCCGATGCGCTGGCCGCCGGACCCGACCGGTGGGCCCTCGACGACCTGCTCGTGATCCTCTCCGGCGGCGCCGTGCTGTCCCCCACCGTCCGCCAGGAGCTGCTCGACCACCTGCCCTGGGCCGTGGTGGTCGATGGCTACGGCACCTCCGAGACCGGAGGCCAGGGCCAGATGCCCGTGTGGGCCGGCCAGGCCACCGGCGAGCTCCCCCGCTTCCACGTCGACGAGGACACGGCGGTGCTCGACGACGGCGGGCGGCCGGCACCCCCCGGCAGCGGCCTGATCGGTCGCCTCGCGCGCCGAGGGCGGAT
>JAHBSN010000310.1 GCA_019639095.1 Actinomycetota bacterium | reverse complement strand
GCCTCCATAAGCTCGCGCAGGTGGAACAGGATCACCTCGGTGCGATCCACCGCGAACGCGGGGATGAGCACGCTGCCGCCCCGCGAGGCGGTGCGGACGATGGCGTCGCGGACGTCGTCGAGGGCGTGGCGGTCGTCGTGGTAGCGGCCGCCGTAGGTGGACTCCACCACCACCACGTCGGCGCCGTCGGGCGGAGCCGGCGGCACGAGGATCGGGTGCGAGGGTCGGCCGAGGTCGCCGCTGAAGAGGATCTCGCGCCTCGCGTCGCGCAGCCGGACCGTCACCGTCGACGAGCCCAGGATGTGGCCCGCGGGCCGGAACCCCACGTCGACCCCCGGCGCCACGCGCACCCACGTGTCGAAGGGGTGGCCGGTGAACTGCTCGAGCGAGGCGATGGCGTCGGCCTCGGTGTAGAGGGGCAGGGCGGGGTGGTGCTTGGACCAGCCCTTGCGGTTGGCGTAGGCGGCCTCCTCCTCCTGGAGGTGGCCGCTGTCGGGGAGGACGATGCGGGCCAGCTCCACCGTGCCGTGGGTGGCGTGGACGCGGCCCTGGAACCCCGACGTGCACAGGCGGGGCACGTAGCCCACGTGGTCGATGTGGCCGTGGGTGATCACCACGGCATCGATCGTGGCCGGATCCACCGGGAACGGCGCCCAGTTCCGCTGGCGCAGGTCCTTCAGGCCCTGGAACAGCCCGCAGTCCACGAGCACCCGGGCTCGTGCGGTGTCGATCAGGAACCGGCTGCCGGTCACGGTGCCGGTGGCGCCGAGGAACGTGAGGACGGGGTCCGGGGCGTGCGTCGAGCTCACGCCCCGATCCTGGGCGGGACCGTGGAGGCCGGCAAGGGTCCGATGGCCCTTCGGTGGGCGGCCCCCGATCGGGTGGCTACGGTTGACCGGTCGGTCAAGTTCTCCCGGAGGGGTCCCAGTGCAGATCAGCATGCAGCTCAGCTACAGCGGCGGGTTCAAGGAGTCCGCCGACACGGTCGCCGAGCTCGAACGGGCCGGGCTCGACCTCGTCTGGGTGGCCGAGGCCTACGGCTTCGACAGTGCCAGACTCATGGGCTACATCGCCGCCAAGACCTCCACGGTCCAGATCGCCTCGGGCATCCTGCCCATCTACACCCGCACGCCCACGCTGCTGGCCATGACCGCCGCCGGCGTCGACGCCCTCTCCGACGGTCGCTGCCACCTCGGGCTCGGCGCCTCGGGCCCGCAGGTGATCGAGGGCTGGCACGGCGTCCCCTACAGCGCCCCGCTCGGCCGCACCCGGGAGATCATCGAGATCTGCCGCCAGGTGTGGGCCCGCGAGGACAAGCTCACCCACGACGGCCGCTTCTACCACCTGCCGCTGCCCGAGGGGCAGGGCACGGGTCTCGGCAAGCCCCTCAAGATCATCGCCCACCCGGTGCGGTCCCGGATCCCGATCTGGATCGCCTCGCTCGGCCCGAAGAACGTGTCGCTCACCGCCGAGATCGCCGAGGGGTGGATGCCGATCCTGTTCGACCCGGCCAAGGCGCGCGACGTGTGGGGCGACGACCTCGACGCCGGCGCCGCCAAGCGCGACCCCGAGCTCGGCACCCTGCAGATCACCGCCGGCGGCATGCTCGCCGTGGGGGACGACGTCAAGGGCCTGCTCGACTTCGTGCGGCCGATGGTGGCGCTCTACGTGGGCGGCATGGGGGCCAAGGGCAAGAACTTCTACAACGACCTGTTCCGCCGGTACGGCTTCGAGCAGGAGGCCGAGCAGATCCAGGACCTCTACCTGGACGGCAAGAAGAAGGAGGCCGCCGCCCTCATCCCCACCGAGTTCCTCGAGGCGATCTCGCTCGTGGGACCGGAGGGCTACGTGAAGGAGCGGCTCGCCGCGTTCGACGAGGCCGGCGTGACCCACCTCAACGTGATCCCGGTGGCCCAACCCGGGCAGACCCAGAGCTCCCTGATCTCGCAGCTCAAGGAGTGGACGAGCTGACCGGCGGCGCCGGCGGGCGCCGCTCGGGCACCAGGTAGATCAGCGGGATCGACGCCACGCTCACCAGGCCCTTGACCACCAGGTTCACGAGGAAGATGTCCCAGACCGTGGACCAGTCGAGGGCGTTCGAGCGCAGGAACGGCAGCGACGCGAACGCGCCGATGGCGAACACCGCGTTGTCCACGGGCACGCTCACCGCGTTCGACACCAGGACCCGAGCCCACTGGTGGCCGGTGGTCACCCGGGTGACCCACCAGTGGTACACCTCGGTGTCGATCAGCTCGCTGATGACCATGGCCAGGATCGACGCGATCACGATGCGCCAGATCGGGCCGAGCACGTCGCTGTAGGCCTGGCCGAGCCCCCAGTCGGCGTCGCTCGGGACCCGCACGGTCCAGGCCAGGTAGGCGGCGAGGAACAGGTTCACCAGCGCGCTGGTGACGATCATCGTGCGCGCCGCCTGGCGCCCGGCCGACTTGTGGACCAGGTCCCGCAGCGTGAACGTGATCGGGTAGATGAACGTGCCCATGTCGACCGCCCGGCCGAGGACCACCCCGATCTTCAGGCTGGTGACCTGCGAGATCACCTGGGCACCCACGTAGACGCCGATGGCCACGAGGGCGGCCCGGGTCACCACGATCGGGGCGCTCGTGGTGGTGCTGGAGGGCGCGGGGGCCGGCTCGGCCAGGTCGGCCGAGGTGGGCGGGTTCATCGCTCCGCCGGGCTCAGGAATCGGTCCCGCCGCCGCCCCCGCCCTGGCCGCCGCCGCGGCCCATGGCCCGGGCGGCGTCGAGCACCTCCTGGCAGGTGGGGCACACGGGGTACCGCTTGGGGTCGCGGTTGGGCACCCAGGTCTTGCCGCAGAGCGCGGTGACGGGGGCGCCGGTGATGTACGCCTCGGTCACCGCCGACGCCGGCACCACGATGTGGGCGAACCGCTCGTGGTCGCCCTCGTCGGTGGTGCGGAGGTCCTGGCGCTCCTGGATGTCGACGTCGACGTGGGTCATGGGGCCAGTCTCGCACCCGCCCCCGGCGGTGGCCGCCTCCGGCGCGCTCAGCGCCCCGCCCGGCTGCACAGGAACGCGCCCGCCAGCACGAGCACCAGCCCGACCAGGGAGATGGCGGCCACGGTCTCGTCGCGGAACACCACGCCGAGGACGAGGGCCACCACGGGGATCAGGTAGGCGAGCACCGAGCCCCGGGTGGCGCCCACCCGGCCCATCAGGGTGCCGGCGGCGATGAAGGCGTAGCCCGTGCCCACGGCGCCCAGCACCAGCACGGCGGCGAACGACGACGCCTGGAACCGGGATCCGCCCAGCCCGACCAGGCCGAACGGCGCGGTGAGCACCAGGGCCACCGCCTGGGCCCGCCAGATGACGGGGATCGTGCCGTAGCGCTGCTGGAGGGGCACCACGAGGTTGGTGGCGAACCCGTACGACGACATCGCCAGCACCACGAGGCCGGCGCCGAGGGCCGTGTGCGAGCCACCCCGCAGCGACGGGAGGCTGATCGCCACCACGCCGGCGAACCCGACCGCGAGGCCGATCAGCTGGTTCCGGCCCGGCAGCCGGCGCAGGAGGATCGACGCGACCGCTGCCGAGAAGAGCGGCATGGAGCCGTTGAGCATCCCGGTGACCGACGACGAGATCCACTGCTCCGCAAGGGGGAACATCGTCATCGGGAACGCGATCCACACCACGCCCACGAGCGCCACCCGCGGCCAGTCCTCGCGGTCGATCGGCATGCGCCGGGCCGCGGGGATCATCGCGAGGGCGGAGAACCCGAACACGATCCGCAGCCACGTGACCACGCCCGGCTCGAACGCCTCGAGGCCCTCGGCGATGAGCAGGAACGACGCGCCCCAGATGACCGAGGGGACGAGCAGCAGCGCCCAGTCCGTGGGGGTGAAGGGGTGGTGGCTGGTGCCCTCGGCGGTGGTGAGCAGGCGGCGGCGGTCGTCGGCGGTCGAGGTCACCGGGTCACGGTACGCAGACCCGGGCGGCGGCGGTGGCGGGTTTCGGCCGACGCGCTCTTGCCGCGGCAGCGTCGGCCCGTCGGGTGCCGGTGTGCCACCGTGGTGGGGTGGACGTGGAGGGGGTGCACCACCGGACGATCTGGCGCGGGGCCGACGGCTCGGTCCAGGCCATCGACCAGCGACGGCTGCCCTTCGCGTTCGAGGTGGTCTCGATCGCCTCGGTCGCCGCGATGGTGGAGGCCATCGCCGACATGACCGTCCGCGGGGCGGGGCTCATCGGGGCCGCCGCCGGCTACGGCATGGCCCTGGCCGCCGAGGAGGCGGTGGCCGACGGTGGCGACCTCGTCGCCCACCTCCAGCGGTCGGCGGCGAGGCTGCGCGCCAGCCGCCCGACGGCGGTGAACCTGGCGTGGGCGGTGGATCGCCAGCTGCGGCGCCTCGCCGCACCAGCGGCGGCCGGCGACGCCGCCACCCTGTCCGCCACCGGATGGGCGGAGGCCGAGGCCATCGCCGACGAGGACGCGGATGCCTGCCGCCGCATCGGCGAGCACGGGGTCGAG
>JAHBSN010000031.1 GCA_019639095.1 Actinomycetota bacterium | reverse complement strand
GTGGCCACGGTGGCCGCCTCGCCGCTGCGGAGGTAGGCGCCCACCCTCGAGGGCCCGACGGACCAGGCGGCGAGCAGCAGCGGCACCACGACGAGGTAGGACAGCGTGGCCCGCACCGCCGGCCTCCCCTGGTCGGCCAGCGCGAGGCCGAGGCCGCCGGCCACGACCAGGCCGGCGAAGAGCGCCGACGAGCCGCTGACGGGCTGGGCCACGCCGGCCACGGCCACGGCGCCGAGCAGGGCCACGAGGGCCCACCGGACCCGGCCCGATCCGGACGCGGCCAGGCCCAGCAGCGCCGGGACCACGACGATCAGCCCGACCAGGTAGGCGACGGTGCCGCCGCGGCCGAGGTCGTGGGCGACGAAGAACTCCGGGGCCTCGACGAGGGTCCGCACGAGGGGCAGCGCCAGCGCGAACCCGGCGAGGCCGAAGGCCGAGGCGAAGCGGATCAGCCAGCGGTCGCCCGAGGGGGCCGACCGGGTGGGCGCGGTCACCGGGAAGCCTGCGAGGAGAGGAGGCGGGCGCCCGCGACCAGCGACGCCGCCATGGCGGCCATGATGAGCGCCGAGCCGACCACCCGATGGGTGAGCTCGAACCCGCCCGGGCCCCAGTGGCGCGTGGCGATGCAGATCATGGCGATGCGGGCGATGTTCACGACCACCAGGCCGAGCACGAGGCTCCCGGTGACCACCACCACCCGCAGCGGCGAGAACCGACGCTGGAGGGCGGCCAGCACGCCCAGGGCGAGGATCGGCAGGATCAGCGGGGTCACGCTGCACAGCGAGGTGATCTGGAGCGAGCGGAGCCCCACCCCGGTGTGGTTGGGGTAGAAGACCCGGTTGGAGCCGGGCACGTGGACCGCTTGCCCGAGCACCACGGCCAGGATGGGCCGGGAGGCGGCGGCCTCGGCCACCTGGATCTGCTGGGCGTTGGCCACCACGGCGGCGATGACCCCCACGATGGCGGCCACGGCGGCGGCCCGCGCCAGGGGTCGCCGGGCGAGCACGGGGGCCGCGGGACGTCCCGCCACCGCGACGGTCACGGCTCCTGCGGCGCGCCGGCGCCGCCCTCGGGCGCGTCGGCGGGCTGGTCCGGCCGAGCGGAGCGCCGACGGAACTTCGCGGCCACGTTGGAGACGACCACGCGCGCGCCGACGGCGCCGGAGGCCACCACGGCGGCGAGCGCGGCGCCGCTGCCGGCGTCGAGGTAGGCGAGGACGGTGCTGGTGGTCATGGGTTCTCCTTGGTGGTGGGGGTTGCGAGGTGGTGTCCGGCGGTCGCGGGCGCGCCGACCTCCTGGCTGCGCTGGGTCTTCACCCAGCCGGTCTGGCCGCGCATCATCCGGGCGAGGGCGAGCCACGCCGCGGCGTAGCTGACGTAGGCGGCGGGGATCAGCAGGTGGGCGAGCACGAGGGAGCGGACCAGCGTTCGGCCGCGAGCCCGGCGGAAGTAGACGAAGCCGCTGACGATGCTCGGGAAGAAGATCAGCAGGTACCAGAGCACGACCCCGACGCCCTGCCCGAGGGCCGAGCCGCCGAAGGCCGACCAGCCCTGGACCTCGATGGCCTGGTAGGTCTGCCACAGGCCGACGTGGAAGAGGACCGACCAGGGCAGCACGAGCACCCACGGCACCGCGAGGTAGGCGGTGAGCTCCAGGACGGCGCCGTTCGACATGGGGACGCTGCGCCAGATCTCGGGCAGCCGGCCCCCGCAGGTCATGTGCCCCTGGTACCAGCGGGTGCGCTGGCGCAGGAGGGGGCGGAGCCGCTCCACGCCCTGCTGGGTCACGTGGGCACGTGGGGTGGAGGTGAGCACCCACCCCGCGGTGAGCAGCGAGATCGTGAGGTCGAGGTCCTCGGTGAGCGAGGCCGTCCACGGCGGGCGACCGAGGTCGGTGAGGGCGGTGAGGCGGGTGAACTGGCCGTTGCCACCGAGGCTGACGGTGCCCGTGCGGGTGCGGCCGATCTGCGACGTGGCCGTCATGCCGTAGAACTCGACGTCCTGGATGAGGCCGAGCAGGCGCTCGCGGTTGCGGATGCGCACGATGAGCTGGGCTCCGCCCACGCGCGGGTCGGCGAACAGCGGCAGGACGTGGCCGAGCGCACCATCGGACAGGCGACCGTCGGCGTCCATCACGCAGACCACGACCGAGGCCGGATCGGTGCCGGACTCGGCGACGAGCTCGACGATGCGCTCGAGGCCGACGTTGAGGGCCGCACCCTTGCCGAGCCGCGCCTCGGGGAGCTCGCGGCGGACCACGGTGACCCGCTGGGGATCCACGCCCCGGGCCGCGGCGCCCGTGTCGTCGGCGGAGCCGTCGTCGACCACCACCACGTGCGCGTCGCCCTGGCCGAGCGCGGACCGCACGGTGTCGGCGATCACGAGCGCCTCGTCGAGCGCGGCGATGAGGAAGTAGACGGAGGTGGGAGGGGCATCGCCGGGACCATCGGCCGGTGGCTCCACCGTCGGCTGCTCCCGGGAGACCAGCACCCCGAGCACCACGGTGAGCAGCAGGTAGCCCAGGCCGATCCCCACCACGAAGACGCCGACGATCCCGATCACGCCGGGACCGCCTCGAGGCGGAGGGCGAGGCGCCGGACGGGCTCGCCCGACCCCACCGGCGTCAGGCCGCCGGGCGGCGCCGGGTGACCGTGGCGAGGCGCACGAGGAGCAGGCCCGCCAGTACGAGCGAGGCACCGACCAGGCCGAGCGCCAGCGAACCGAACCCCGTGGCCGGCAACGTGTGGCCCCCCGCCCCCGCCGTGGCCCCCGCCGCGAGGACGGCGATTCCTGGTCCGGGCACGTTGTACATCGGTGAGCTCCTCAGCGGGTGGGTGGGGGCGGGCGATCGTGGGTTCAACCCGAGCCGGGGTGCGGTCTGACGCCGCGCTCATCGCGCCGGCGCCCACGGGTCGGGCGCCGGGCCGAGCCCGAGCAGCCAGCGCACCGCGGCCACGGCGCGCTCGCCGGCGCGGCCGTCGCCGTAGGGGTTGGCCACGCCGGCCATGCGGCGGCGCGCGTCCTCGTCCAGCAGGAGGGTGGTGGCGCGGTCGACGATGGCGTCGGTGGCGGTGCCCACCAGCTCGGCGCAGCCGGCCTCGATCCCCTCCGGGCGCTCGGTGGCCTCTCGCAGCACCAGGACGGGGACGCCGAAGGTGGGTGCCTCCTCCTGGATGCCGCCGCTGTCGGTGAGCACCAGGGTGGCCCGGGCGAGGTGGGCGAGCAGGGTCGGATGGTCGAGGGGATCCACCACGCGGATGCGGTCCACCCCCTGGAGCGACTCCAGCACGCGATCCCGCACGATCGGGTTGGGGTGCACGGGGAGCACGACCTCGACGTCGGGCACCCTCGCCACCACGGCCCGCAGCGCCCGGCACACGTGCAGCAGCGGCTCGCCCCAGTTCTCCCGGCGGTGCACGGTGACCACCACCAGCCGATGGCGGGCGCGCACGAGCGGCGCAGCCTCGCCGGCCACGAAGCGGGCGGCGTCCACCACGGTGTTGCCGGTGCACAGGACCCGGTGCGCGGGGACCCCCTCGGCGAGGAGGTGCCCCGCGGCCCGCGGGGTGGGCGCCAGGTGCAGGTCGGCCACGGCGCCGATGAGGCACCGGTAGGACTCCTCCGGGAACGGGTTCGCCTTGTCGAACGACCGCAGGCCCGCCTCCAGGTGCACGAGCGGGAGCTGGTGCCAGGTGGCCACCAGGGCGCCGGCGAACGCGCTGGCGGTGTCGCCCTGCACGAGCACGGCGTCGGGCCGGACCCGTCCGACGGCACGATCGAGCGCCGGGAGGAGCGCGGTGAGCAACTCGGCCTGCGAGCCGTGGCCGCGGTCGGGGAGCTCCAGGCGGTGGTCGACGGCCACGGCGAAGGCGCCGAGCGCCTGGTCGACCAGCTCGCGGTGCTGGCCGGTGGCCACGAGGCTGGTACGCAGGCCGAGCCCGGTGGCGGCCCGCGCCACGGGGGCCACCTTGATCGCCTCGGGACGGGTGCCCACCACGAGCGCGAGGTGCGGCGTGGGCGCTTGGTTCGACATGTCCGAATCGGTGAGCACGTGTCGGACAACACGGGGCCGGGCCGCCCATGACGCGACGTCCCGAGCAGCCGGACCAAAGAACTACATTCGGCCGCCATGAGCGACTGGGGACCCCTGACCGGACTGATCGGCGAGTGGAGCGGCGAGGGCGGCCTCGACCGGGCCTACTCCCACGTGCGCCACGAGGTGCTCGACACCCCGTACCTCGAGAAGGTGACGATGAAGCCCTTCGGGCCCGTCGACAACGGCGCCCAGCGCCTGTTCGGGCTCGACTACAAGACCGCCATGTGGCGGGACTCCGAGGAGAACCCGTTCCACACCGAGGTGGGGTACTGGCTCTGGGACGCCGCCACCGGCGAGGTGCTGCGCGGCTTCGTGGTGCCGCGCGGCATCACCGTGCTGGCCGGCGCCATCGGGGTGGCCGCCGACGCCACGTCGTTCCGCCTCACCGCCCAGCTGGGCGACCCCCGATACGGGATCTCCGAGAACGCCTACCTCGGCCAGCGCGCCAGCTCCACGCGCTACGAGGTGGAGGTCACCACCAACCCCGACGGCACGTGGTCCTACGCCGAGCACACGTGGCTGCAGATGGCCGAGTTCCCCGACCCGTTCGACCACAGCGACTCCAACACGCTGAAGCCGGCCTGAGCCGACCCGGCCCGCGCCGTCAGCCGCCCGCGGCGCCGATGCGGCCCCGGATGTCGGCCAGCCAGGCGTCGGCCTCGCGGGCGGCCTCGTCGGCCTCCACGCGCGCCGCGGGGGCCTCGGCCGCCGCCGAGGGGTAGGAGCCGAGGAACTTCACCGTGCCGTGCTTGGTCTGCAGGGCGCGCAGGCAGTCGGCCACGACGTCGTCGGCCACGTGACCCTCGAGGTCGAGCAGGAAGCAGTAGTCGCCGAGGGCCTTCTTGGTGGGCCGGCTCTCGAGGCGCGTCAGGTTGATCGAGCGGGCCGCGAACTCCTGGAGGATCGCCAGCAGGCTGCCGGGTCGATCGGCGCGCTGGGCCACCACGATCGACGTCTTGTCGTGCCCGGTGGGCGCCGGGACCGCCACCGGCTGCACGGCCACGAAGCGGGTCTGGTTCTCCGGGTGGTCCTCGATGTCGGCGGCGAGCACCTCGAGCCCGTAGAGCTGGGCGGCGAGGTCGTTGCCGATGGCGGCCACCGTGGGATCGCCCTGCTCGGCCACGAGGCGGGCGGCCTCGGCGGTGGAGTTGGCGGCTCGGGTGCGCACGTCGGGGAGCTCGCGGTGCAGGAACCCCCGCGCCTGGGCGGTGGCGTGGGGGATCGACACCACCTCGGCGATCTGCGCCAGCTCGGCGCCGCGCACGCCCATCAGGTGCTGCTGGATCGGGATGACCACCTCGCGCTGGATCAGCACGTCGACATCGAACGCCAGGGTGTCCGAGGTGACGTTGACCGTGCCCTCGATGGAGTTCTCGATGGCCACGAACCCCAGGTCGACCTCGCCGGTCTCGGTGGCGCGGAGCACGTCGGCCATGGTGGGGAACGGCACGAGCTCGGCGGCGGCGAGGTCGGCCTGGGTGAGCAGGGCCTGCTCGGTGAAGGTGCCGGGCGGACCGAGGTAGCCCACGCGCTGGGGCACCGGGCCGGGGGCCGGGGAGCTGGGCGGGGCCGCGTCGTCCACGACCGGCCAGGATAGGGGGGTGGACGAAGCGGCCCTGAGGCAGTTGCTCGACGACGTGCGCGACGGCCGCACCGATCCCGACGACGCGGTGAGCCGCCTGCGCCGGCTGCCGTTCGCCGACCTGGGGTTCGCCCGGGTGGACCACCACCGCCTGCTGCGCCAGGGCATGGCCGAGGCCGTGTACGGGCCGGGCAAGACCCCCGACCAGGCGGCGCGCATCGTGGCCGAGCTGCTCGCCCGGGCCGAGGGCAGCGCCGTGGTGCTCACCCGGGCGTCGGCCGAACAGGTCTCGGCGGTCACCGAGACCAACCCCGGCGCCACCGTCACCGGCACCACCGTGGTGTGGCGGGCGGCGCCGGCCCGGTCCGAGCGGGTGGTGGTGGTCACCGCCGGCACCGCCGACCTCGTGGTGGCCGACGAGTGCTGCGCCACGCTCACGGCCCACGGCCTGGTGCCGGGCCGCCTCACCGACGTGGGGGTGGCGGGCATCCACCGCATCCTCGGCCACGTCGACGAGCTCGCCGAGGCCGACGCCGTGGTGGTGGTGGCCGGCATGGAGGGCGCGCTCGCGAGCGTGGTGGGCGGCCTCACCGGCGCACCCGTGGTGGCCGTGCCCACCAGCGTGGGCTACGGCGCCGGGCTCGACGGCGTGACCGCCCTGCTCGGGATGCTGGCGTCGTGCGCCGCCGGCATCACGGTGGTGGGCATCGACAACGGGTACGGCGCGGCGTGCGCGGTGGCCCGCCTGTTCCTGAACCCCGTCCGCCGCACCGAGGTGCACCGATGACCACCGCCTGGTTCCACTGCTTCTCCGGCATCGCCGGCGACATGGCGCTCGGCGCGCTCGTGGACGCCGGCGCCGACCTCGACGAGGTGCTCGCCATGCTCGACACCCTCCCGGTGTCGGGCTGGACCGCCGAGGCCGAGCCGGTGCTGCGGGGCGGGATCGCCGGCACCAAGGTCCACGTGCGGGCTCGGGACACCACCGTGGTCCGCACCGCGGCGCACATCCAGGGGCTCGTGGCCGAGGCCCGCCTGCCCGCGCGGGTCCAGGAGCGGGCCCACGCCGTGTTCAGCGCCCTGGCCCGCGCCGAGGGCGCGCTGCACCGGCGGCCGGCCGATCAGGTGCACCTGCACGAGGTGGGGGGCATCGACGCCATCGTGGACATCGTGGGCACGTGCGCCGCGCTCGAGGTGCTCGGCGTCGACGAGGTGCGGTGCTCGCCGATCGCCGTGGGCCTCGGCGTGGTCCGCGCCGCCCACGGCGTGATCCCCAACCCGGCGCCAGCGGTGGTGGAGCTGCTGCGCGGCGCACCCACCCGTGGGGTCGACCTCCCGGTGGAGCTCACCACCCCCACCGGTGCGGCGCTGGTGGCCGGCCTGGCGGGCGGGTTCGGCCCCCTCCCGGCCATGACCGTGGCGGCCACGGGCTACGGCGCCGGCAGCCGCGAGATCGACGGCCGGCCCAACCTCACCCAGGTGGTGCTCGGCCACCTGCTGGAGTCGGCGCCCGCCGACGGCCAGCCCGTGGTGCTGCTCGAGGCCAACGTCGACGACGTGACCGGGGAGGTGCTGGCCCACGCCGTGGCCGCGCTGCTGGACGCCGGCGCCCACGACGCGTGGATCACCCCCGTGGTGGGCAAGAAGGGCCGGCCGGCCCACCAGGTCTCGACCCTCTGCGACCCCGCCCTGGTCGCCCAGGTGCGCGGCGTGCTGGCCGACGAGACCGGCACCCTCGGCGTGCGCGGCCAGACGCTCGAGCGCTGGCCCTCGGCGCGCCGCCAGGAGCGGGTGGTGGTGGACGACCTCTCGGTGCGCGTGAAGGTGAGCCCGGGCCGGGTGAAGGCGGAGTTCGACGACGCCGCCCGCGTGGCGCGCCGGACCGATCGGCCGGTGCGCGACGTGCTGGCGGAGGCCGAAGGCGCGTGGCGGGCCGAGGGACCGGCCCAGCCCGTGGACGACGGTCGGGCGTCGGTCACGTCGATCCACGCGCGCGAGCAGGCGGCCCACCCGAGCGGCCACCACCACGACCACCCGCACCCACCGGCCGGGGAACCCGATCCCGACGAGGTCCCGCCCGCCTGACCGAGAGGACGCCCCGGTGCCCATCGACGAGCGAGCCCGGACCATCCGGGTGTTCATCTCCTCCACCTTCCGGGACATGCAGGCCGAGCGCGAGGAGCTGGTCAAGCGCGTGTTCCCCGAGCTGCGCCGGCGCTGCGAGGAGCGGGGGGTGGCGTGGAGCGAGGTCGACCTGCGCTGGGGCGTCACCGACGAGGAGAAGGCCGAGGGCGCGGTGCTGCCGATCTGCCTGGCCGAGATCGAGCGCAGCCGCCCGTACTTCATCGGACTGATCGGTGACCGCTACGGCTGGATCCCCGACGAGATCGACGACGACCTGCGCACGCAGGAGTCGTGGCTGGAGGGCGCCACCGGTCGATCGGTCACCGAGCTCGAGATCCTCCACGGCGTCCTGAACGATCCGACCATGGCCGGCCACGCCTTCTTCTACCTGCGCGACCCGGCGTGGGCGGCGGCGCAGCCCGAGGCCGAGCGGGCCACCTACCTGGAGGCCGCATCGGCCGAGGAGGCGGCCGAGCTCGGCGCCGATGAGGCCGAGGCGCGGGCCGAGGCGCGCCGCCAGCAGCTCGCGGACCTGAAGGACCGGATCCGGCGCAGCGGCTTCCCCGTGGTGGACGGCTACGCCGACCCCGTCGCCCTCGGGCCCGCCGTGCTCCACGACCTCGGCGACCTCGTCGACCGACTGTTCCCGCCCGGGGCGCCCGTGGATCCGCTCGAGCGCTCGAGGGCCGAGCACGACGCCTACGCGGCGGCGCGCGTCGGCCTGCACGTGGGGGGCGACGCCGACCGCGCCGCACTCCACGGCCACCTGGCCGGCGGTGGTCCTCCGATCCTGGTGGTGGGCCCCTCGGGCACGGGCAAGTCGGCCCTGCTGGCCACGTGGGCGGCCGAGGTGGCCTCCGGGGCCGGGCCGGACGGACCCATCGTCGTCACCCACTTCGTGGGGGCCTCCTCGGAGGCGGCCGACGGGGCCGCGCTCTCCCGGCGGGTGATCGGCGAGCTCGGCCGGGCCACGGGACGGCCGGTGGACCTCGACGCCCTGCCGGCCGAGCCCGACGCCCTCCGCACCGCGCTGGCCGACGCCCTCCGGCGCGCCGCCGAGACCCGACCCGTGGTGATCGTGCTCGACGGCCTCGACCAGCTCGACGACCGGGACCACGCGCCCGACCTCGCCTTCCTGCCCTACGACCTCCCGCCCGGCGCGCACGTGGCGGCGTCGGCGATCGGAGGCCGGCCCCTCGAAGCGGCGCAGGCGCGGGGCTGGGCCACCCACGCCGTGACCCCGCTCGACCCCGGCGCCCGTCGGGAGCTCGTGGCGGCCTTCCTCGCCCGATCGTCCAAGCGCCTCGGCCCCGAGCTCACCGACCGGCTCGTGGCCCACCCGAGCACCGCCAACCCGCTCTACCTGCGCACCGTGCTCGACGAGCTCCGCCAGCACGGCGACCACTTCACGCTGGGCGAGGTGATCGACGGGTACCTGGCCGCCACCGACCTGCCCGGCCTGTTCGCCGCCGTGCTCGCCCGCTGGGAGCGCGACTTCGAGCGAGATCGGCCCGGGCTCGTGCGCGACGCGCTCACCGCCCTGTGGGCCGGGCGGCGCGGCCTGGCCGAGGCGGAGCTGCTCGACGTGCTCGGCCCCGGCGGCGACCAGCCCCTCCCCCACGCCGTCTGGTCGTCGCTGTTCCTCGCCGCCGGCGAATCGCTGGCGCTGCGGGCCGGCTCGATCGGGTTCCTGCACGAACCGCTCCGCGCCGCCGTGGCGGCGCGCTGGCTGCCCACCGCCGACGATCGCGCCGCCGCCCACCGCCGCCTCGCCGGCTACTTCGGCCGCCGACCCATCGGGCCGCGGGTGGTGGCCGAGCTCCCCTGGCAGCTGCTGCAGGCCGGCGACTGGGACGCCCTCGCCGACGCGCTGGCCCGACCCGACCTGCTGGCCGCCGCGTACCGGGCCGACCTCCCCCTCGTGCGCGCCGCGTGGACGGCGGTGGAGGCGTCGAGCCCCCGGCGGATGGCCGACGCCTACGCCGACGTCCTCGCCGACCCCGCCGCGCACCCGGACCGGGCCTGGGAGGTGGCCCGGCTGCTCACCGACGCCGGCCACCCGACCGAGGCCCTGGCGCTGCACCGCCACCTCGTCGACCGGGCTCGCGCCGAGGGGGACGAGCGACGCCTCGCCGGCGCGCTGGCCAACCTGGGGGCGGCGCTGCTCGGCGGCGACGACGTGGACGAGGCGCTCGTCGCGTTCGACGAGGGCGAGGAGATCGCCCGGCGCCTCGGCGACGAGCCGCTGCTGCAGGTGGCGCTGGGGAACCAGGGTGCCGCCCTCCGGGCCCGCGCCGACCTCGATGGCGCCCTGGCCAAGATGGCGGAGGAGGAGGCGATCTGCCGGCGCCTCGGCGACCTGGTGGGCCTGCAGTCGTCGCTGAGCAACCAGGGCGCGGTGGCCATGGACCTGCGGGACCACGCCACCGCCACCGCCCGCTTCGACGAGCAGGAGCGGGTGGCCCGCCAGATCGGCGACGCCACCCTCGTGAACCGCGCCCTCGCGAACCAGGCCCAGGTCCTCGCCGATCGGGGCGACCCCGAGGCCGCCCTCACGCTCCTCGGCCGCCAGGAGCGCGAGTGCCGGGAGCACGGCGACTGGGCCGGTCTGGCGCCGAACCTGGTGAGCCGTGCGTCGGTGCTGCTCGTGCAGGGCCGCTTCCCCGAGGCCGAGGCCGCCGCCACCGAGGCGGCCGAGGTGGCCACCCGCCTCAGCAGCGAGTCGACCCTCGCCCGGTCGCTGTTCCTACGGGCCACGATCGCCCACCAACGCGGCGACCACGCCGGGGCGCGCGCCCTGCTCGACCAGCACCGGCCGCTGGTGGAGGCGCTGGGCGACCGGTCCGGGCTGGCCCTGGCCCTCGGCGAGCGGGCCACGCTCGAGCGCGAGGCGGGCGACCCGGCCGCCGCCCTCGCCCTGCACGCGGAGGAGCAGCGGCTCTACACCGAGCTGCGCGATCGCAGCGGCGTGGCCACGAGCCTCTCCAACCAGGCGCTGGCCCGCCACGCGATGGGCGACCCGGTCGGCGCCGCGGGCCTGCTCGGCGAGGCGGAGGGGATCCTGCGCGAGCTCGACCTCCCGGCCATGCTCCAGGTGACCCTCGGCAACCGCGCGGCCTTCCTGCTCCAGGCCGGCGACGTGGCCGGCGCCACCGCCGCCCTGGCCGAGCAGGAAGCGATCTGCCGCCGGACCGGCAACCGGGTGGGGCTCGCCGCATGCCTGGGCAACCAGGCGCTGGTGGCCCAACAACACGGCGACCTCCCCCGGATGCAGGCGCTGCTGGTGGAGCAGGAGCGGATCTGCCGGGAGGTGGGCGATCGACCCGGCCTGGTGACCGCCCTGGGCAACCTGGTGACCGCGGCGGTGGCGGCCAACGACGCGCCCGGGGCGCTGCGCCACCTCGACGCCCAGCTCGCCGAGGCCCGCCAGCTGGGCCCGGAGGGCTCGGCCACGGTGGTCACCAACCTCACCGTGCAGATGCGCATGCGCCCGGCACTGGGCGACGGGGCCGGGCTGGCCGCCCTGCTGGTGGAGGTCGAGGGTGCGGCCCGGGCCCAGGGCGACGACGCCGTGGCGGCGCAGTGCCTGGCCATCCGGGGCACGATGGCCATGGGCCAGGGCGACGTCGCCTCGGCGGCACCCCTCCTGACCGAGGCCGAGGACCGGGCCCGGCGAAGCGGCAACGCCCACGCCCTCCAGCTCGCGGTCGGCAACCTTGGTCTGCTGGCGCTCCAGCACGGCCAGCTCGACGCCGCCGAGGCCCGGCTCGTCGAGCAGGAGTCGGTGAGCCGCGCCGCGGCCATCCCCGAGGGCCTGTCGGCGGCGCTCGGGAACCTGGCGATCGTGGCCCAGCACCGAGGCGACAGCGCCCGGGCCATCGCTCTGCTCACCGAGCAGGAGCAGCTCTGCCGCCAGACCGGCGACGTCCAGTCGCTGGTGCTCGCCCTGGCCAACCGCGGCGAGGTGACCGGTCGCCAGCCGGGCCGGCGGGCCGAGGGCCTGACCCTGCTCGACGAGGCGGCGGCCACCGCGGACCAGATCGGGTGGGCGCCGATGGCAGCGCAGATCCGCCAGCTCGCCGCCCAGGTGCGCGCCCTACCCGGCAGCTGAGGGGGCCACCCGCACGAGCTCGAAGCCGGCGCGGGCCAGCACGCCCGGGAGCTCGGCGGCCTGCTCGCGGTTCTTGGCCTTCTCGTGCTCGGGGAGCTCCTCCCACGACACGAGCGCCGGGTGGCGGCGCCGGTCGTTGTCGCGCACGGCGGCGTAGGTCCACCCCGCCCGCCGCCGGTCGTCGCACCAGCGCTCGTGCTCGGCCCGGGCGAGCACCTCGAGCTCGTCCTCGTGGAACGCGAAGCCGCCACCGTCCCAGCCGTAGAGCGGCGTGAGCACGCATCCCACCAGGGCCAGGGCGGCCACGGCGCCGTCGGCCGCCCGTCGGTTGGACTCCTGGGTGCCGGCGTCGAGCTGGTCCCACTCGGCCACCGCCGACCCGGTGATCCCGAGCTGGCGGGCGCGGGCGACGTAGTCCTCGTGGATGGCCCGCGCCACGGTCTCGTTGGTGCCGCCGTCGATGGCCGACGCGGTGCACGTGCGGTCGAGGAGCGCGAACCCATGGATCTGGCGGAGCGGGTCGGGCTCGACGCCGTCGTCCACCAGCAGCGCGAGGCCGTCCTCCGAGCGCGTGCGCACCGCCACCAGCGCCGGGGTGGTGCCCAGCGCGTGGCGCACGAACAGGGCGGTGGAGAGCGCCGCGGTGTCGTCGTCGTCGCAGACGTAGGCCGCGGTCACGGTGCCCTCCGCCAGCAGCTCACGGAACGCCTCGCCGGCGTCGGGGCCCGGGCGGTCGGCGTCGAGGTCGATGGCCTCGGCCGCGGTGTGGACCACGAGGGCCGGATGGCGCAGGCGCAGGCTGCGGAACCGGGCCGACGCGTCGGGATCCACGAGGGTGAGGCGCAGCGGCGGGGCCTCGCGACCGGCCTCCTCGGCCCAGCGCTGGGCGACGGCCACGGCCATGGCCTCGCCCAGGACCCCCACGCCCAGGATCACGACGTGGGGCGGGCGACCGTCGCCCCGGTCGACGAAGGGATCGGTGTCGGCGAGCCAGAGCCGGGCGCCACGCTGGAACACGTTGAAGAAGTCGGTCCGCACCGAGGCGGTGCCGGCGCTGAGCTCCCGCGTCCGCAGCAGGCGGGAGATCTGGGGGTCGACGAGGTGCACCGATGCTCGCAGCGCCCGCTCGCCGTCGCGCCGTTCGATGCGGCGGGCCACGGCCACGATCTCGGCGTTGGTGGCGTCGTCGGCCACCACCACCAGGTCGGCGGCTCGCGCCAGGTTCGCCTCGCGGAGCACCTCGGGGTCGGCGGCCGAGCCGGTGAGGACCGTCACGCCCCGACGCGTCACCGAGGCCCGGAAGGCGTTGGTCGGATCGGGCTCGATCGCCACCACGCGCTGGCCCTCGGCGGCGAAGCTGAGCGCCAGGCGCGAGCCCTTCTCCCCCAGCCCCGCCACCACCACGTGCTCCTTGGCGAAGCGCAGCCGGAACCGGGCGAGCTGATCGCGCAGCACCGAGGCGGCCGTGGCGTAGAAGGTGGTGGCGAAGGCGATCGGTCCGAGGAAGCGGGCGAGCTGGAGGCGCCAGTCGAGCGCCGCGGTGTCGTCGGAGATCCCGAAGCTGAAGAAGTCCGGCAGGGAGTACAGCGAGTTCCAGATGCTGCTGTCGGGCGTGCCCACCGCGTAGCCCCAGAGCGCCAGCGCCGCCACGAGGAGCCAGAGCAGCGTGAGGGTGAGCCATCGCCACTTGGGCGACCACAGCTTCCTCAGGGCTTCCACGGCCAGCGCTCCTCCGTGCGGGTGGGTTCGATGGGAACCCGTCGGCCGACCCGGACCCAGGTCAAGGGAAGGGCGCGCGCCCGCGCCTCGGCCACCACCTCCGCCGTGCCGCCCCGACCGCGGGCCGGCTCGCCGTCCCACAGGGCGAGGAGGGCGTCGCTGCGATCGAGCACGCCCAGCCCGGCGGCCAGGTACGCCTCCTCCCGGGTGCGGGCCGGGGCCACCTGGTGCACCGAGTCGGCGGAGGCCAGGAGGCGCCGGAACGCGACCACCGATGCCTCGTCGGCGAAGTCGGCCTCGTAGTCGGCCGGGTCCAGGGGCAGGACCGCGGCGAGGTGCCACCCCGGGCGGGTCGCCGCCCGCTCGGCCACGAGCCGGTCGGCGCCCTCGGCCAGGCTGGTCACCACCACGCCGGCGTCGCCGAGGTCGTCGAGCACCGCGTCGACGAGCGCGGCCACGGCCGCCTCCTCCACGAAGGTCCGGTGCCCGGTGACCCCGAGCCGCACCCCCGTGGCCCCCTGCCCAGCCCGGTCCACGCCGGGCAACCTAGCTACGCGAGGGCCCGCACCGCGGCGGTGACCGCCGCACCGAGCACGATGACCACCGGGAAGGGCGCCCGGCGCCACGCCGCCACGATGGCCGCGCCCACCCCGGCGGCCCGCGCGTCCACCACCCAGCGGTCGTCGGTGGTGAGGGTCTGCACCGCGATCAGCGCCGGGAGCAGCGCGGCGGGCAGCAGCGCCACGCAGCGGGCCAACGGCGCCGGGAGCTGCCGACCGCCGAGCACCACCAAGCCCAGGACCTTGAAGCCGTAGGCGCCGGCGGCGAGCACGAGCAGCGCCGTCCAGCTCACGACGGCTCCTCGGCGGCCAGCTCGGGCGGCGCCTCACCCGCCGGCGGGGTGCGCAGGCCCACGAGCACGGCGGCCGCCGCCGCCAGCACCGGTACCCCGGCGGGCGCCACCGGCACCAGCACGAGGGCCACGGCCACGCCGATCGCCGCCGCCACCCGACCCTCGAGGGTGCGCAGGTGGGGGACCACGAGCGCCACGAACCCGGCCGGGAACGCGGCGTCGAGGCCGTAGGTGGCCGGATCGCCGATGGCACCGCCCCCCAGGGCGCCCGCCAAGGTGCCCAGGTTCCAGAAGAGGAACACCGACGCGCCCGCCACCCAGAACCCCCGCTCCCGGTCGGCAGGCTCCACCTGGGCCGTGGCCATGGCGGTCGACTCGTCGATCACCAGCTGCGCAGCGAGCAGGCGGCGGGGCAGGCGGCCGGTGACCACGTCGGCCAGCGAGAGCCCGTAGGCGCCGTTGCGCGCCGCCAGCAGGAGCGCGCTCCCGAGCGCGGCGGCGGTGGACCCGCCCGAGCCGACCACCCCCACGGCCGCGAACTGCGAGGCCCCGGTGAACACGAGCAGCGACATGGCGGACGCCTGGGCCACGCTGAGCCCGCTCGCCACGGCCAGCACGCCGAAGGACACGCCGAAGACCCCGACGGCCAGGCCGAGGACGATGCTGGCGGTCACGGGGTGGGGCGGTGGCGGTCCGCCGTCGGTCTCGGCCATGGGAGGCGCACGGTACCGGTGGGCATCGGGGCCGTGCCGCGTAGATTCGGCCTCCGTGGACCCGTCGACCGACCTCGCCGCCCTGGTGGCCCGCGAGGCCGTCCGGGACCTCGTCGCCCGCTACACGTGGGCCGGCGACGGCGGCCGCAGCGCCGAGCTGGCCGGGCTGTTCCTCCCCGACGGGGTGCTCGACGTGGGCGAGCACGGCGGCCGTTGGGAGGGCCGGGCCGAGATCGCCGCGCAGCTCGAGGCGGTGGCCGAGCGGGTCGCGGCCGCGGGCGGCGGGGCCGGACCGGTGCGCCACCACGTGTCGAGCCTGGTGGTCGACGTGGCGTCGGCCACCGAGGCCGCGGCATCGGCCTACTTCCTGGTGCTCACGTCGATCGGCGTGGACCACTGGGGGCGGTACCGGGATCGCCTGGCGGTCGATCCCGGCGACGGCGCATGGCGCTTCGCCGAGCGGCGCGTGCGCGTCGACGGGCACGCCGAGGGCTCGCTGATGGTGCCCGGCGGCCGGTGATCCTGGTCGACCGGCCGGTGTGGTCGGCCCACGGCCGGCGCTTCGCCCACCTCGTGAGCGACGTGTCGCACGACGAGCTGCACGCGTTCGCGGGTGCGCTCGGCCTCCCGCCCCGGGCGTTCCACGGCGACCACTACGACCTGCCCGACGAGTGGTGGGACCGGGCGGTGGCGGCGGGCGCCGATCCGGTGGATCCGCGCGAGCTGGTGCGCCGCCTGCGGGCCGCCGGGCTCAGGCGGCGGCCGACGAGCAGGCCCGCCAGAACGCCCGGTAGCTCGGGTGCTCCAGCGGTGGGGTGACCCAACCGGCGTCCACCAGCTCCTGGTGGTAGGCGGGCAGGTGCCGCCACGGGATGCCCATGTCGACGTGGTGGGCCAGGTGCCAGCCCGTGCGGTAGGGCACGATCCAGAAGCGGGCGGCCCAGCTCTGGTGGATCACGTGGCTGGTGCGCCGGCGGTCGTCGGAGCGCTCCATCCCCCCGTGCTCGGCGATGGCCCGCAGGCGGTTGAGCACCCGCCACACCGTCATCCACGGGCCGAGCCAGCACAGCGGGTAGAGCCACCAGCGGCCGGTGAGCCCCCAGATCAGGGCCCACAGCACGAGCTGGGTGCCGAGGATGCGCGACGCCACCGGGCGTGAGGCCTTGGCCTTCATGGCCCGGAGGAGGGGCTTGAGGTTCTTCCACCCCGAGATGCCCACGGCATCGCGCACGAGCTTGCGGCGCCACGACGCCCGGCTCACCGGGTAGCCGGCATAGAGGGCGTGGTCGGGCTCGGCGGGGCCGAACTCGTCCTTGTGGTGGGCGAAGTGGGCCCGGCGGTAGATGTCGAAGGGGACGAAGGCCGGGTAGTCGAGGACCCATCGGCCGACGAGGTCGTTGGCGGTGCGGTTGCGGAACAGCAGCCGGTGGGCCGCCTCGTGGCCGAGGATGGCGAGGCGGGCGAACATCGGGCCCATCAGCACGAACAGCGCGGCGTAGCCGAGCGGGTGGTGGAGCCACACCGCCGACGCCCACAGCGCCACGATGACGGCCCACAGCCCGGCCACGGTGAGGGCGTTGCGAGCACCGGCGATCTCGCGCAGCTCGGCGCGCACCTCGGGCACGGCCTTGCCCGACACGAGGAGGCGATCGGTGGGCAGCACGTCGGGCAGGGCGTCGGCCGAGGGCACCATGCCGCCGGTGCCGGAGCCGACGCGGGGATCGATGGCGGTCACGCCCCCATGTTACGTTCTCTCGCCAGATGGCGTCCACACGTAACACCCGCCCCCCGTTCACCGCCCGGTCGGCGGTGGCATCCACCCTGCTCGGGGTCTCGCCGCCGGAGCTGCCCACCCGGGCGCTCGTGGCCACCGTCGAGCTCCTCGGCATCGCGCCCGGCACCGCCCGGGTGGCCATCTCCCGCATGGTGGCCGCCGGCGAGCTCGAGCCGACCGACGGGGGCTACCGGTTGGTGGGGCGTGCGCTGCTGGCCCGGCGATCCCGCCAGGAGCTGTCCCGGGTCGGCGCGCCGGAGGCGTGGTCGGGCCGATGGCGGCTCGCGGTGGTGGACGGCGAGGCCCGCCCGGCGTCGGAGCGATCGGAGCTGCGCGCCGCCCTGGCCCTCCTGCGCCACGCCGAGCTGCGCGAGGGCGTCTGGATCCGGCCCGACAACCTGCCGGCAGGCATCCTCCCCGACGCCGAGTCGTGCGTGGCGGCCCGCTGCTCGACCTTCCTCGCCGAGCCTCCCGACGAACCGGCGGAGCTCGCCGCCCGCCTGTGGGACCTCGACGGCTGGGCCGCCACCGCCCGGCGGCTGCGGGCCGAGGTGGCACCGCTGTCCGAGCGCCTCGTCGACCACGACGCCGAGGCCCTCGGCCCCTCGTTCCCCCTCGCCGCCGAGGTCCTCCGCCACCTCCAGGCCGATCCGCTCCTGCCCGCCGAGCTGCTCCCGCCCGACTGGCCGGGCGCCGAGCTGCGCGCCGCCCAGCACGCCTTCGACGCCGCCTTCAAGGCCACCCTCACCGCCTGGCTCCGCTCGTCGACCCGCTGACCGCCCACGAACCTCACGCGCGAGATCGGCGCGAACGCGGCTCCGGTACCGCACGTTCGCCGGGGTGCGGCTCGGCCGTACGATGGCGGGCATGGGTGATGGGTCTCGTCTGTACTTCAAGCAGCTGCTCGCCGGGCTCGACCTCGCCGAGGGCGACCGCGTCGCCGAGCAGATGGTCAACTTCGTGTACCTGATCGGCGACCGCGAGACCGGCGAGGCGGTGGTGGTGGACCCCGCCTACGACCAGCAGGGCATCCTCGACGTCCTCGCCGCCGACGGCATGCGCCTCGCCGGCGCGCTGGCCACCCATTACCACGCCGACCACGTGGGCGGGTCGCTCGGCGGCATGGCCCAGATCACCGGCATCGCCGAGCTGCTCGAGCTGGCCGACGTGCCGATCCACGTGCAGGCCGACGAGGTCGAGTGGGTGGCGAAGTCCACCCGCGTGGGCACCGACCACCTCACCCCGCACGCCAGCGGCGACACCGTGATGGTGGGCGAGATCCCGATCACCCTCATCCACACGCCGGGCCACACGCCCGGCAGCCAGTGCTTCCTGGTCGACGGGAAGCTCGTGGCCGGCGACACGCTCTTCCTCGACGGGTGCGGACGCACCGACCTGCCCGGCAGCAACCCCGAGGACATGTACCTCTCGCTCACCCAGCGCCTGGCGCAGGTGCCCGACGAGGCCGTGCTGTACCCGGGGCACCTCTACTCGGAGAAGCCGTCGGCCACCATGGCCGAGACCCGCCGGCGCAACGTGGTGTTCCGGCCCCAGAACCTGGAGCAGTGGCTGATGATGTTCGGCCGCTGAGCCGACCTACTCGATCCCGGAGGCCACCACGTCGTGGTCGCCCTCCAGGTGGAACGGCACGCTCGTGACCACGGTGTTGGGCCGGCTGCGCAGGCGGGTGCGGAGCACCAGCGCGCTCTGGTTGTGGAGCACCTGCTGCCACCAGTGCTGGAGGGCGAACTCGGGCACGATCACGGTGACGAAGTCGTCCTCGTAGCGGGCGTCGAGGTCGTCGAGGTAGCGCAGGATCGGGCGGGTGAGCTCGCGGTAGGGCGAGTAGAGGCTCACCAGCTCCACCGGGATCTGGTGGTCCTGCCACTGGTGGTTGATGCGCTCCTGCTCCTCGGGCTCGGCCACCACGGTGACGGCCACGAGGCGGTCGGGGTTGAGCGACCGGGCGTAGGCCAGGGCGGTCAGCGAGCCCTTGGTGACCTTGCCCACCAGCACCACCACGGTGTTCGTGCGACGGCGCACCTTCTGGCCCGGCTCGGCGGCGAGGCGGCGGTCGGTGGTGAGGTAGTGGCGGTGGATCCGCCGGAACACCATCACGATCATGGGGATCACCACCACGGGGATCCAGGCGCCGATCGTGAACTTCGAGTACACCACCACGGCCAGCACCACGGTGGTGCTCAGGCAGCCGAGGGCGTTTATGGCCAGGCCCTGGCGCCACTTGGGCTCCTTGAGCTTGAGGTGGTGCTTGATCATCCCGAACTGGCTGAGCGAGAAGCCGGTGAACACGCCCACGGCGTAGAGCGGGATCAGGGCCGACACCTCGGCCTGGAACACCACGATCAGCACGGCGGCCATGCCCGAGAGGGCGAGGATGCCGTTGGAGAACACGAGCCGGTCGCCGCGGTTGCCGAGCTGGCGGGGCAGGTACCCGTCTCGGGCGATCAGCGACGACAACCGGGGGAAGTCGGCGAAGGCCGTGTTGGCCGCCATGACCAGGATGGCGAAGGTGCCGAACTGGAGGCCGTAGTACAGAAGGTTGGTGCCCCCGAACACCGACTTCGCCATCTGCGAGAGCACGGTCTCGCCGCCCTCGTCCACCACGGGCTTCAGGTGGTGGGCCAGGGTGGAGATGCCGAGGAAGCCCAGGCCGAGGATGGCCGCCATCATCGCCAGGGTCTGCGAGGCGTTGCGGGACTCGGGCTTGCGGAAGGCGGGCACGCCGTTGGAGATGGCCTCCACGCCGGAGAGCACCACGGCGCCGGAGCTGAAGGCCCGGAGGAGGATGAACAGCGAGGCCGAGGTCATGAGCGTGTGCTCCTCGGCGTAGTGCTTGGCGAGCTCGGCGCTCGTGTGGATCTCGCCCAGGTCGCCGGTGAAGAGCTTGTAGAACCCACCGGCCAGGAACGTGAACAGCATCACCACGTAGAAGTACGTGGGCACCGCGAACACCTTCCCGGACTCCTTGAGCCCGCGCAGGTTGCCCAAGCACATCATCCCCACGAAGAAGAGCGCCAGGCCGATGCGGAGGGTGGCCTTGTCGTTGAAGCCGAACGCCGAGCCGATGGCCAGCACGCCCGACGAGATCGACACGGCCACGGTGAGCGTGTAGTCGACGAGCAGCGACGCGCCGGCCACCAGAGAGGCGGTGGGTCCGATGTTCTCGCGGCTCACCACGTAGGCCCCGCCGCCGTCGGGGTAGGCGTGGATGGTCTGGGTGTAGCTGGTGCCCACCACGACGAGCAGCACCACCGCGGCGATGGCGATGGGCACGAGGTAGCTGTGCGAGGTGGGGAACGCCACCGCCATCAGCAGCACCAGGAGCATCTCCTCGGTGGCGTAGGCCGTGGAGGAGATGGCGTCGGAGGCGAACACCGCCAGGGCGGTGGGCTTGCCGATCCGCTGGTGCTCCTCCTCGCTGGTGGCGATGGGCTTGCCGACGATGATCCGTTTGAAGGTGGAGGTCATCAGCTCTTTCCGAGGGACCGGGTCCGGACCGGCCGATCGTACGGTCACCGGCACCCGGCGCAACAGTTGGCCCGGGCCCGCCCCCTCACCCACTCTGGTGGTGCTTCGGGGCATTCGGAACCGTTCCGTCAGGTCGGTGTCAGGATGCGGCACCTCGACGCGCGGGCATAGGCTCCGCCCTCGTGCCCGTCCCCCTGGGCGCGAAAGGTTGGTCAGCAGCGTGCACGTCGTCGTCGTGGGTTGTGGACGGGTGGGCAGCGGCCTGGCCCGCACCTTGGAGGAGAACGGCCACTCCGTGGCGGTGGTGGACCGGCGGTCCAAGGCGTTCGACCGCCTCCCGCCCGACTTCTCCGGCCAGACCGTGCTCGGCGTGGGCTTCGACCGCGATCGCCTCGTGGCCGCCGGCATCGAGCAGGCCACCGCCCTCGCCGCCGTCACCAACGGCGACAACTCCAACATCCTGG
>JAHBSN010000309.1 GCA_019639095.1 Actinomycetota bacterium | reverse complement strand
CGACCGGGCGTCGGCGCGCCCGGTCCGGCCGGGGGTCTGGCAGCCGGCGTCGATCCGGGTGTTCCCCTACGCCCACCTGCTGCGCGCCGGCTCGCGCCTCAAGGTCTCGATCCACACGCCGGGCGGCGACCACCGGGCCTGGTCCTTCCGGCCCGACCCCCTCCTCGGGGGCGCCGAGCCCACCATCGACATCGGCACCGGTGGCACCCACCCGTCCACCATCTCGATCGGCTCCGTGCCCGCGCCGGTCTCCCGCCCGCTGCCCGAGTGCGGCGTCCTCCGCGGCCAGGCCTGCCGCCCCTACGTGGCCTACGCCAACAGCCCAACTGCCCCCTGAGCCATCATGAGCTACGATGTAGCACATGACTGAGGTCGGGGTACGAGCGCTGAAGCAGAACGCATCAGCCGTGGTCGCTGCGGCCGCGGCGGGCGAGGAGGTCACGATCACCGATCGCGGTCGGCCGGTGGCCCAGCTCGTCCCCCTGCCGACGAGTCGCCTGGAGGAGTTGGTGGCCGCAGGCCGGGCGCGGCCGGCCAAGCGGCGGTGGGCCGACCTCCCGGAGCCAGCGCGCCGCCGGGCGACCCAGACGTCGCTCGGCGAGGTCCTGGTCGCGCAGCGCGAGGCTGAGCGGTACTGACGGGTGGCGTACTACCTGGACACCTCGGCGGCAGTGAAGCTGGTGTTGGTCGAGCCCGGGTCGAAGGCGCTGCGTCGCTGGCTCAACTCGACCGACGTCCCCATCGTGGCCAGCGACCTCCTGCGCGCCGAGCTGGTGCGAGCCACTCGCCGGGGCGCTCCTGATCAGGTGACCCAGGCGAGAGCGGTGCTCGACCGCATGGTGCTCACCACGATCTCCGCGGCGGTGTGCGAGCGCGCGGCCACGCTCGAGCCCGATGGACTGTGCAGCCTGGACGCCATCCACCTTGCATCGGCGCTCGACCTCGGCGACGAGCTCGATGGCCTGATCACCTACGACGACCGCCTCGCCGTCGCCGCTCACGCACACGGCATCGAGGTGGTGGCTCCGACGTGAGCGGTCATGCCGACGCCGAGATCCAACGACTGGTGGGGGTGTACGACGCCGACCACACGTTGCGGGGTGAGCTGGCGTACTGGGTGGGGGCCCGGCTCGGGCGGGCGCACTGCGCGCTGTGCGACATCACCCACGGGCTGTTCCGCGAGAAGGACGAGTGGAAGACCTGTTCCGCCGGCCTGCCCGTGCCGTTCGACACCTTCCACCGAGACGACCAGCCCGACGACGTGCGGGCCGCCCTCGCCGGCACCTACCCAGCGGTGCTGGCCGACACGGCGGTCGGGCCGATCCTCCTGCTCGGTCCCGCTGAGCTCGACGCGTGCGACGGCTCTCCGGATCGCCTGGTGGTGGCGATCGAGACGGCGGTGGAGCGAGCCGGGCTCCGCTGGAGCGGCGGCTGAGGCCAGCCCTCAGCAGGAGCCGGTCAGCGTGAACGGCTCGGACGGCTCCGAGCCCGAGCTCATCGACCCCGACACCTGGATGCTGCCGTCGTCGCCGACGCCGACCGACGTGACGGTCCCGGACAGGTTGATCCCGTCCTGCTCGTCGCCCCCCGTGACCGCGAGGGTGCCGGAGCCGTCGGTGGCGGCGATGGTGAGGGTGAGCCCGCCGCTCGCCGTGGCCGTGAGCGACAGCGTGGACTCGGTTGGGTTGGTGCAGGACTGCACCGTGAAGGACTTCGAGTAGTCGGCCGCGCTGAGCGAGACGGTGCCGCCCGAGGGGGTCGACGGCGCCTCGGTGGTGGCTGCCGCCGTCGTGGTGGGAGCCGCCGTGGTGGGCGCCGCGGTGGTGGCGACGGTGGTGGACGCCGCGGCCGTCTCGGAGGTCGTCGCCTCGGCGGTGGAGCTGCCGCCCTCGCTGTCGCTGCTGCCGCAGGAGACGAGGAGGACCGTGGACACGGCGATGAGAAGGACCTTCTTGGTGAACATGGTTCGGACGGTAGGGCCGGCGGCGGTCCGTGCGCCTCGGACCAAGGTCCTGTAACGGTTACACCTGGCGCAGAACGGCGGCGCCAGGACCAGCCGTTGGCTACGGTCCGGGCTCACGGGCACCGACGTTGGAGGATGGCCCTGGTGTCGTCGACCACGGATCTCCCGCCCCCGCCGCCTTCGGCTCCGCCCCCTCCGCTCGCGGGCGCGGCGCGTGCCGTGGACGCCGTGAAGGCCTACGGCAAGGGCGAGGCCACCGTCTACGCGCTCAACGGCGTCACCGTGGCGTTCCCCGCCCACCGGTTCACCGCGATCATGGGCCCGTCGGGCTCGGGCAAGAGCACGCTCATGCAGTGCGTGGCCGGCCTCGACCGGCTGAGCTCGGGCCAGGCGTTCATCGGCGACGTCGAGCTCTCGACGCTCGACAAGCCCAGCTCACCCTGCTGCGGCGGGACCGCCTCGGGTTCATCTTCCAGCAGTACAACCTCATCCCCACCCTCACCGCCCGGGAGAACATCGTCCTGCCGCTGACGCTCGCCGGCACCGATGCGGACCCCGGATGGTTCGACGAGGTGGTGGGCACGGTGGGCATGGGATCCCGGCTGGACAACCTCCCGAGCCAGCTCTCGGGTGGCCAGCAGCAGCGCGTGGCGGTGGCCCGCGCCCTCGTGCCCCGGCCCGACATCGTGTTCGCCGACGAGCCCACCGGTGCCCTGGACTCCCGCACCGGCATCGAGATCCTCACGTTCATGCGGCGGGCGGTGGACGACGCCGGCCAGACCATCGTGATGGTCACCCACGATCCGCACGCGGCGTCGTACGCGGACAACGTGCTGTTCCTCGCCGACGGCCAGATCATCGACGAGATGCCAGATCCGACGGCGGACCGGGTGCTGGACCGGATGAAGCGCTTCGAGGCCTGAGCGGTGCTGCACATCGCCCTGCGGGGGGTGCGCCACAACGTCGGCCGCTACCTGGCCACCCTCGTGGCGATCATGACCGGCGTGGCGTTCTTCGCCGCGGCCGGAGCGGTGTCGGCCCGGGTCGTCTCCGCGCTGGAGGGAGACGTGGACGCCAGGTACGCGGGGGTCGACGCCGCGGTCGTCCCCGAGGCCGACGCCTCGGCCACCGCTGAGCCGCTGGTGCTGGACGAGGCCACCTTCGACGCGTTCGGGCAGATCGACGGCGTCGCCGCGGTGGCCGGCGAGGTCACCGGTCCGGTGGCGTTCCAGCGCGGCTCGAGCCGTCCGTTCGGCGACGGGGCCACCGGCCGGCTCTGGATCACCGACGACCAGCTCAACCCCATCACGATCTCCGAGGGGAGGGCGCCGGCCGCCGACGACGAGGTCGCCATCGATGCCGGCACGGCCGAGCGCCACGACCTGGGCGTCGGGGACGAGGTGACGCTGCTCAGCGTGGGGGGCGAGATCCCCGTCCGGGTGAGCGCGATCACCGCCTTCGGCAACAGCGACGCGCTCGACAACGGCGGGACCGTGTCGCTGGCACCGGGGTTGGCGTTCGTGGCCCTCACGGGCGGCCGGGTCGAGTACCAGGACGCCTTCCTGCGGGTGACCGGCGATCCCGACGCCGCGGTGGCCGAGCTGCGCGACGCCGTCCCGTCGGGCTTCGATGTCCAATCGGGCGACCAGTTCCGGGCCGACAAGCGCCAGGAGGCCGGCTCGTTCGGTCGGTTCCTGAAGACCGGGTTGCAGGCGTTCGCCCTGCTGGCGCTGCTGGTGGGTGGCTTCGTGATCTACAACACCTTCAGCGTCACGATCGCCCAGCGCCAACGGGAGCTCGCCGTCCTCTCGGCGATCGGCGCCACGCCGAAGCAGCTCAAGCGGTCGCTTCGGGCCGAGGGGCTCATCATCGGGTTGCTCGGGTCGACGCTGGGCGCGGCGATGGGCCTCGGGCTGGCCTTCCTCCTGGTCTTCGTCCTCGGCGTCGCCGGCATGGACCTCCCGGGGAGCGGTGTCGGCGTCGAGCCCGGCTCGCTGGTGCAGGCGGTGCTGCTGGGCACCGTGATCACGCTCGGATCGGTCGTGATCCCGGTGCGTCGGGCGGCGAAGATCGAGCCGATCGAGGCCCTGCGCGTGGCCGACGTGCAGGGCCGGGCCATCTCCACGAGCCGCAAGGTGGTGGCCATCGGCATGCTGGCGGTCGGCGCCGCCGGCCTCTTCGTGGGCTCGAGCCCGGCCGCCATCGGCATCGGCGCGCTGCTGCTCGTGGTCGGTGCCATCGTCGCCGGCCCGCTCGTCGCCCTGGGGGGCGCTCGCCTGCTCCGACCCGTGATGGGGCGCTTCGGCCTCGAGGGCCGCCTCGCCCTGGACAACACCGTCCGCAGCCCGAAGCGCACCGCCACCACCGCCAACGCGCTGCTCATCGGCGTGTTCCTGGTGACGTTCGTGACCGTGGCCGGTACGAGCCTGAAGGACTTCGCCGTCCGCGAGATCCAGCAGCTCGAGTCGGCCGACTTCGTCGTGGCCAGCAGCGGCGGTTCGCTCGACGATGCCCTCCTCGCCGACCTCGCCGGCGCGAAGGGCGTGCGGGCCGTGACCCCG
>JAHBSN010000308.1 GCA_019639095.1 Actinomycetota bacterium | reverse complement strand
GTCGCACTTCCTCGAGCACCTGCTGTTCAAGGGCACCGCCCGCCACACCGGCAAGCAGATCTCCGAGGCGATCGAGGCCGTCGGTGGCGAGCTCAACGCCCACACCGCCCACGAGCACACCGCGTTCTACGCCCGGGTACCCGCCAGCGCGGCCCAGGTGGGCCTCGACCTGCTCGCCGACGTGGTCACCACCCCGGCGTTCGACGTGGACGACGTGGAGTCCGAGCGCCAGGTCATCCTCGAGGAGCTGCACCTGGCCGAGGACGAGGGCGACGACCGCGTGCTGTCGCTGGCGCACGAGGCGCTGTGGGGCGAGCACCCGCTCGGGCGCGAGGTGCTCGGTTCGCTCGAGTCCATCGACGCCATGGACCGGGGCGCCATCGCCGGCTTCTTCGAGCAGCACTACCACCCGTCCAACCTGGTGCTGGTGGCCGCCGGTGGCATCGACCACCGACGCGTGGTGGAGGCGGGGGAGCGGTTCCCGGCCCACCCCGGCCGGGCCGATCGTCCCGATCGGTCGGCACCGGTGGGCGACGTGCCGGCGCAGGCCTCGGCGGTGCTGCGCCGGCCGCTCGAGCAGGCGCACCTGGCCGTGGCGTGGCCCGGGGTGCCCGCCGACGACCCGGATCGCTACGCCCTCAGCGTGTGCAACCAGATCCTGGGCGGCGGGCTGTCGAGCCGGCTGTTCCAGGAGATCCGCGAGGAGCGCGGCTTGGCCTACTCGGTGTTCTCGTCGGTCTCGAGCTACAGCGACGCCGGCTCGGTGGTGGCCTATGCCGGCACCAGCCCCGATCGGGTGGGCGAGGTGCACCGGCTGATCGTCGACACCACCGCCGAGCTGGTGGCCCACGGTGTCACCCACCGCGAGTGGGAGGTGGCGCGCGGCTACCTGGAGGGCGCCGCTCTGCTCAGCCTCGAGGACTCCGGCAGCGTGATGGCCCGCCTCGGCAACCACGTGTGCGCCCGCGGCACGGTGAGCCCCCTCGAGGTCCAGCTCGCCAAGCTCCGCGCCGTCACCCCCGACGACGTGCACCGCGTCGCTCAGCGCCTGCTGGCGCACCAGCCGGCCGTCTGCGCCGTCGGCCCCCTGAAGCCCAAGTCCCTCGCCTGACCGACCCGGCAGGGCCCCGCTGGCGGACCCCCTCGGCGAATGTGGTGCGCCCCGCGACCAGTCCGGTCGATCTGTGGGGTGAGGTTCAGCACAACCCGTGGACGAATGTGCGGTACCCCAGTCGCGTTCGCGCTGGTTTCGCGCGTGAGGTTCACGTCACCGGCTGCTCACCGGACCGGTGCCGAGCGTCCACCTCACGGCCACGGCGACGTCGCCCGGCGTCGGTACCGTGCCGCGGTGCAGCGTCGACGGTTCCTCCAACTCGGTGCCTCGGTGGGGGTGGGGGCGGCGGTCGCGTCCTCTCCGCTCGCCGCGCTGGCCCGCCCCCGTCGGCCCGCCCCGTCGGCGGCCACCGGCCGCGCCTACCAGCCCGTGGGCGCGTTCCCGGCCGGGGTGATGTCGGGCGACCCGAGCGCCGACGGCGTGATCCTCTGGACGCGCATCGACCCGGCGCTCGCGGGCCATGGCATCGACGTGACGTGGGAGGTGGCGTCGTCGCCCACGTTCTCGACGGGTACGGCCCTCGCCGGCGGCACGGTTCGCACCGACCCGACCACCGACCACACGGTCCACGTCGACGTGACCGGCCTGGGCCCGGCCGCCACCGCCTGGTACCGGTTCACCGTGGCCGGCACGACGAGCCCGGTGGGCCGCACCCGCACATTGCCGGTGGGCGACGTCGACCGGCTCCGCATCGCCTACTTCTCGTGTCAGCGCTACGTGCACGGCTACTACACCGCCCACGCCGACCTCGCTTCGCTGGCCGCGGACCCGAGCACCGACGTCGACCTCGTGGTGTGCCTCGGCGACTACGTCTACGAGGCCGGCCCGGCCGACGACGTGACCGTGCCCGGACGGGTGGATCCCGAGGCACCCACCGTCACCCTGGAGGACCACCGGCGCCAGTACCACCTGTACCGGACCGACGCGGACCTGCAGGCGGTGCACGCCGCGTATCCGTTCGTGGGCATCTTCGACAACCACGACGGGTTCAGCGGGCCCACCGATCCCGCCGGCCCGGGCGCTCGCGCCGCGTTCTTCGAGCAGATGCCCGTGCGGCGAGATCCTGCCGACCCGAACCGCCAGCACCGCTCGTTCGCCCTCGGGTCGCTGGCAGAGCTCTTCCTGCTCGACGAGCGGCAGTACCGAGATCCCACGCCGCCGGAGGGCGACAACCTCCTCGGCACGTCGTCGGTGGAGGAGCCGTCGATGGCCGAGCCGGGCCGAACGATGCTCGGCGCCGACCAGTTGGCGTGGTTGCAGGACGGGCTGGCGGCGTCGGGTGCGGCGTGGAAGGTGGTGGGCAGCCAGCTCATGTTCGCCCCGCTGCGATCCGAGCGCTACGCCGACGTGCAGGCCACCGCGGTCGACGGGCCGCAGCGCAACGCCGGGCGCTACGTCAACCTGACCCAGTGGGACGGGTACCAGGCCGAGCGGCGCGCGCTCGTCGACCACCTGCACCGCAAGGACGTGCGCGACGTGATGGTCATCGCCGGCGACACGCACTTCTGGACCACCTCGGAGGTGCCGCTCGACTGGGACGACCCGGACTCGCCCTACGTGCTCACCGAGTTCGGCGGGAGCTCCATCACCTCGGCGAACGCCGGCGAGCAGGCCGACCTCCCGGGCAACGACCTGATCCGCCCGGTCGTGGCCGCCGCCAACCCGCTCCACCTGCGCTACATCGAGGTCACCACGCACGGGTACGGGCTCATCGAGCTCACCCCGTCGGGCGCATCGGTGTCGTACCGCTCGCCGGCGTCGGTCACCGAGCCGACGTCGACCTCGTCGGTGCTGGCCCGGTTCGAGGTGGACCGCGGCGTGGCCCGGGTGCGCCAGGTGGAGGGCGACGGGTTCCTGCCCCGCGCGGTGCCGGCCGATGTCGCCGTCCCCCCGTCGACGGCCCCTCCACCTGGCGGACCGGTGGCCACGCCCGCTGCTGCGGTCCCGGGGCGGCCGGCCTATACCGGCTGAGCAGGGCTCGATCTGGCGAACTTCACGCGCCAGATCGACCGGAACGGTCGTGGGGCGCACCACATTCGTCGAGGGGCTACTCGCCGGTGGTGCCGGTGAGGAGCTCGACCAGCACGTCGACGTGGCCGAGGTGGCGGGCGGTCTCCTCGAGCAGGTGCACGAGGGCGAATCGGAGGGTGAACTCGGCGCGGGCCCGGTCGACGCCGAGGTCGTCGAGGGCGGCGGCGGTCGCCACCGCCCGGGACCGATCGCATGCCGCCCGGTAGAGGTCGACGAGGTCGTCGATCGGGTCCTCGGCGGCGGAGTGGAACTCCCAGTCGGGGTCGGCGTCCCAGTCGGCCGACGCCCAGGGCTCGGGCTCGGCCCGGCCGGCGAAGCGGTGGGTGAACCAGGAGTCCTCCACCAGCGCGAGGTGCTTCACGAGGCCGGCGATCGACGTGGACGACGGGCCGGGGACGGCGTGCACCACGCGATCGGGCAGGTCGGCGACCTTGGCCTCCACGCCGTCGCGGTACCAGTCGAGCATGGACTCGAGCAGCTCGCGCTCGGGCAGGGCGGTGTTGTCGGGGTAGGCGCGATCGGATCGCCGGATCGGCCCCGCTCGGCCATCGACAGCTCGATGCACACCTCGTTGCCCTCGGAGTCGGCCAGGACGGCCCAACCGGTGTCCGGCTTGCGATGGTCGTCGACGAGCGTGGCGCCGATGGAGAGGAGCCGCTCCACCTCCGCGTCCCGGGGGCCGTCGGGGACCAGGTCGAGGTGCACCCGGTTCTTCACCGCCTTCGGTTCAGGGACCGGGATGAAGAGCAGGCCGGGGTGGAGGCCCCTCGGGTCGACGATCAGGGCTTCGGGATCGTCGGGAGCGTTCGGGTTGTCGGGATCGTCGACGTAGCCGAGGGCGGCGGCCCAGAAGCGGGACAGCTCGTAGGGGTCCCGGCAGTCGATGGTGATGTGGCGGATGCGTGCGGTCATCGCCGTCGACCCTACGGGTGGGCGGCAGGAGCCGGGAGGGGATTGCCGAGTCGCGCCCCGATGGGCACGGCGTACCGCCCTGCACGCCATGCACGGGCCCTCGGTCCCGGCGAACTCCACGCGCGAGATCGGCGCGAACGCGGCTCGGGTACCGCACATTCGCCTCGGGGTGCTCCGTCAGTGGTGGGCGGCGGCGGGGACCTCCATGGCGGCGCGGGTCGGGGGCATCTCGCTGCGGCCGTCGGGGTGGGGGCGCACGGCCAGGACCTGGTGGATCCCGGTCCGGCCCTGCTCGAAGCCGATGGCGCTGCCGGCCAGGTACAGCCGCCAGACGCGGGCGCGCCCGGGGCCGACCTCGCGCTGCGCGTCGTCCCAGCGTGCCTCCAGGTTGGCGACCCAGGCTCGGAGCGTGCGGCCGTAGTGCTCGCGCAGCGACTGCACGTCTCGCACCTCGAGCCCGGTGCGTCCCATGGCCGAGACCAGCG
>JAHBSN010000307.1 GCA_019639095.1 Actinomycetota bacterium | reverse complement strand
AGCCCACGCCGGGCCGGGGCATGCCCGGAGCCGAGGACTACACCGGGGTGCCCGAGGCTCAGGACCAGCGCGTCCCCACCATCAGCATCCAGACGAGCACCACCACCTCCACCACCCAGCCCGGCTCGCCCACCTCGGCCCCCGCCACCACCGCACCCGACGACCCCCGCGCCACCCCGGTGCCGCCCGCCCCCGACGGCTCCGGCCGCCCCACCTCCGGCGTCCGGCGGTGGGCGCCCATCGGCGCCGTGGTGCTCGCCCTGCTGCTGGTCGGCTGGCTGGCGGGGCTCGTGGTGGGCCCGCAGCTGCGTCGGCGACGGGCGGCGCACACCCCCGCCGGCGCCGTGCTCGAAGCCTGGGACGAGGCCGTGGCGCCGGTGCGGTGGCGCACCGGGCTCACCCCCACCCCGGCGGAGACCCATCGCGAGTTCGCCGCTCGCGCCGCCCGGGCGCTCGACGACCTCGCGCTCCCCTTCGCCGAGCTGGCCACCCTGGCCACGCGGGCCGGCTGGGACCCCGCCGGCGCCGACGACGCCCAGGCGCGACGAGCTCGCAGCCTGAGCGGCGAGCTGCGCCGCGCCGCCATCGACGGCCAAGGGGCCTGGACCCGCCTCCGACGGCGGCTGTCGTGGCGCGAGGCGCTCGGCCGGCCCCGCGCCGGCTGAACCCGCACGCGAGCCTCAGGCCGGCGCGATCCGCCGAGCGATGTCAGACGTCAGGCGTCGGGAGGCGGCGGGGCGTCGTCGGCGTCGCGCCGGACGCGCTCGCGGAGGCGATCCGAGGTGGAGCCGAGGTAGTCCCGCAGACCACCGGCGCGCAGGGAGCGGCCGAGCTGCTCCATGCCGGCTCGGCCCATCTTCCGCAGGCTGCGCTCGAACCAGAGGGCGGCGCCCAGCATGACCACGAAGCCGGCGAAGGCCACGAGGAACGACGTGGCGGTGGCCAGCGCCACCACGAGCACCACGACGCCCACGAAGAACACGGCGCCGGCCCACTTCATCTGCCGGAGGCAGTGGGTGTAGATCGAGTGGCTGCCGATCTCGCCGGCGAGCTGCGGGTCGTTCGCGTGGAACTGCTGCTCGATCTCCTGGAGGATCCTCTGCTCTTCCTCGGAAAGCGGCACCGCGACATCCTTCACGACGGCCGGGCGAGCCGCCCGGATCCGGTCAGTCTCGCACAGCCTCGCGAGACCGACAACGCGACCCGCGAAGGTCAGCGGCCCGCCTGCTCGTCGGCACCGCCGGGACCCTCGGCCGGGCGCTCGGGTGCGTCGGGGCCCCACTGCTGGGCGCCGCGACGGGCGATGCGCAGCCCACCGGGGCCGGCCAGGCTCGCCGGGCCCACCGACCGCGAGCCGAAGCGGGCCCGGATCTCGTCGACCACGGCCTCCGCGGCGCGCCAGTCGTCGGGCCGGTCGTCGGCGATCTCGTCGAACGAGAGCTGCTCGGCGGCACCCTCGCCGAGCCCGCTCACGCTCACCCCGAGCAACCGGACCCCCGGCGAGGTGTCCACCTCGGCCAGCAGCCGCCGGCCGGTGCGGGCCACCTCCCGGGCCGAGTCGGTGGCCCGGGCGAGGGTGGCCGAGCGGGTGATCGTGCGGAAGTCGCCGAAGCGGACCTTCACGGTCACGGTGCGGCCCCGCACGCCCGCGGCGCGCAGCCGGGTGGCCACGGCGTCGGCCAGGCGGAGCACCTCGAGCTCGCAATCGGCCCGCCGGTGCAGGTCGCGCGGGTACGTCTCCTCGTGGCCCACCGACTTGGTGGCCTGCTCGGGCTCCACCGATCGCGGATCCACGGCGTGGGCCAGCGCGTGCAGGTGCGCGCCGCTGGCCTGGCCGAGGTTGGCCACCACCACGTCGAGCGGCAGGTCGGCCAGGTCGCCCACGGTGCGGACCCCCAGGCGCTGCAGGCGCGTGAGCGTGGCCGGCCCCACGCCCCACAGCGCCTGCACCGGCAGCGGGTGGAGGAACGCCAGCTCGCGCCCGGGATCCACCACCACCACCCCGGCGCCGGGCCGGGTCCCCCGGGGCGTGGCGCGGGGCTTGGCCGCCTCCGAGGCGAGCTTGGCCAGGAACTTCACCCGGGCCACGCCCACCGAGCAGGTGAGCCCCTCCTCCTCGTGGACCCGGGCGCGGATGCGGGCGGCGATGGCGGGCGCATCGCCGTGCAGGCGCCGGGCGCCGGCCACGTCGAGGAACGCCTCGTCGAGCGAGATCGGCTCCACGAGCGGGGTCATCGACCGGAAGATCGCCATCACCCGGGCGCTCACCTCGCCGTAGTGGGCGTGGTCGCCGGGGAGGAACACGGCGTGGGGGCACAGGCGGCGCGCCCGCGTGGCCGGCATGGCCGAGTGGATCCCGAACGCTCGCGCCTCGTAGGAGGCCGCGGCCACCACGCCCCGCTCGCCCGTGCCGCCCACCACCACCGGCTGCCCGCGCAGCTCGGGCCGCCGCCGCAGCTCCACCGCGGCGAAGAACGCGTCCATGTCGACGTGCAGGATCGACGGCGGGGCCGCCGGGGTCACGGCAGCGACGACACCCGCAGGGACGCGGGGTCGGTCCCGTCGACGCGGTAGCGGAACGACCGGCTCCCCTCCCACCGCTCGCCGAGCCAGGCGCCCAGCGGATCTCGGACCCAGAGCGGCGAGCCGTGCAGGTGGCCGGCGCAGTCGCCCGCCGCCACGTAGCAGGCGTCGACCACGATGCCGTCGGGGTCGGCCACGGCCAGGACGCCATCGATGGCCAGGGCGCGGTGGACCTCCACCCGCAGGTGCCAGCCCAGCTCGGGGGCCTCCGCCTCGATCTCGTAGATCGGGCCCTCCCAGGCGCCCACCACCAGGCCCGTCTCCTCGGCCACCTCCCGGGTGAGGCCCTCCAGCACGGTCTCGCCCTCGTCGACCACGCCCCCGGGGGGCGACCAGTCGACCCGGCCGTCGCGGCGGCGGTTCTGGACGAGGAGGACGCCGTCGGGCCCCTCGATCACCGCCCCGGCCACCAGCCACCTGCGCATGGGGGCAGTCTGCCAGCCGACGTGGCGGGCCCGGAGCCGCCGGCCGCTGCGGGCCGGAGACCGCTCAGCGCGAGCGGCGGATGCGGTTGACGCGGTCCCGGATGCCCCAGCGGGTCACCAGCACGAGCGCCTCGGTGACGATGTTGGGCGACATCTTGGACACGCCCCGGATGCGGTCCCGGAACGTGATCGGGATCTCGAGGATCGTGCCCCCGGCCTTGGACACCTCGTAGGCCATCTCGATCTGGAAGCCGTAGCCGTCGGCCCGCACCCGCTCGAGGCCGATCTTCTCGATGATCGAGCGCCGGTAGGCCCGGAAGCCGGCGGTGGCGTCTCGCACCGGCATCCGCAGCATGAGCCCGATGTAGCGGTTCCCCCACTGGGAGAGCAGGCGGCGGTTGGTGGGCCAGCCGGGCACGGCGCCGCCGGGCACGTAGCGGGAGCCGATGGCGAGGTCGACGTCGCCGTCGGTGACGGCGACGATGAGCAGGGGCAGGACCTCGGGGTCGTGGCTGAGGTCGGCGTCCATCTCCACGAGCACGTCGTGGCCGCGCTCGAGCCCCCACGTGAAGCCGGCCCGGTAGGCGGGGCCCAGGCCCGACTTCTCGGCCCGACGCAGCACGTCGATCTGGCCCAGCTCGGCCGCCACCTCGGCGGCGAGGTCGGCGGTGCCGTCGGGGCTGCCGTCGTCGACCACCAGGATGCTGGCCTCGGGCACGACCGTGCGCACCCGCGTGAGCACGTCGCGGATGTTCTCCGCTTCCTGGTAGGTGGGCAGCACGACGAGGGCAGACATCGGTCGCCCACCTTACGGGTTGCCCCCAGGCCGAACGGGACACCGGCGGAATCGTCGGGCCCACCCCTCGCCCGTACGATGGAGCCATGGCCGAGCCGTCGTCCGTCGAGTCCGCGCTGCCCTCCACCGGCGCCCGCGCCCTGGCCCTGGCATCGATCGTGATCGCCGGGATCTGCGGCGGCCTCATCGGGTGGAAGATCACCACGCTGCAGGTGGAGGACGCCGGCGCCCTGGCCGGCCTGGGCGGGCTCCTCGGCGCCGCGTTCAGCGCCGGGGGCGTGGCCGTGGTGGCCGTGCTGGTGCTGCGGGCCATGGGCGAGTGGCACACCATCACGAGCACCGGCGACCCGACGGCCGCCCGGCGCAACCGCTCGTGAGCCACGCCGCCACCCCCGGCGACCTGCCGGCCGATCCCGTTGCCCTGCTCGAGCTCGCGCGGCCCCTCGCCCAGGAGGTGGCCGACCACCTCGTGACCGGCCTGGAGGGCGCCGGGCCCCGGGTGTCGGCCAAGTCCACCCCCACCGACCTCGTCACCGAGCTCGACACCTGGGCCGAGCACCACATCGCCGAGCGCCTGCTCGCGGCCCGACCCCACGACGGGGTGGAGGGCGAGGAGGGCGCGTCGGTCTCGGGCACCAGCGGCATCACCTGGTGCGTCGACCCGATCGACGGCACCGTCAACTTCGTGCACGGCCTGCCCGGCTTCTGCGTGTCGATCGCCGCGCGCGTCGACGGGCGCTCCATCGCCGGGGTGGTCGTGTCGCCCCTGCACCGGGACACCTTCGAAGCCACGCTC
>JAHBSN010000306.1 GCA_019639095.1 Actinomycetota bacterium | reverse complement strand
CGTGGGGCGCACCACGTTCGCCGGTCGGTGTCAGTAGGGGCGGTTGCGGCGCTGGGGGATGGGCTTGGTCCACCAGCGGCCCGACCAGCGCCAGCGCGGCGGGCGGTCGACGGGGGCGGGCGCCGCGCCACGGGGGCGCGTGAGCTCCACCGCGGCGAGGATGGCGGCCACCTCCTCGTCGGAGGGGTCGGGCGTGATGCGCAGGTCGGTCATGGGCGGGCTCCGGCTCGGCTCACAGCGGCATGTTGCCGTGCTTGCGGGGCGGGAGCTCCTCCTTCTTGGACTCGAGCATGTTGAGGCCGTCGATCAGCAGGCGCCGGGTGTCGGCCGGGTCGATCACGTCGTCGACGTAGCCCCGATCGGCCGCCACGTAGGGGTTCAGCCACTTCTCGGCGTAGTCGTCGACCAGCTCGGCCTTGCGGGCCACCGGGTCGTCGGCCTCGGCGATCTCGGTGCGGTTGAGGATCTCCACCGCGCCCTGCGCGCCCATCACGGCGAGCTCGGCCGACGGCCAGGCGTAGGCGAGGTCCGAGCCGATCGACTTGGAGTCCATCACCACGTAGGCGCCGCCGTAGGCCTTGCGGGTGATCACCTGGATGCGGGGGACGGTGGCCTCGCAGTAGGCGTAGAGCAGCTTGGCGCCGTGGCGGATGATGCCGTGGTGCTCCTGGTCGACGCCGGGGAGGAAGCCGGGAACGTCGACGAAGGTCACGAGCGGGATGTTGAACGAGTCGCAGGTGCGCACGAAGCGGGCGGCCTTCTCCGACGCCTCGATGTCGAGCACGCCGGCGTAGGCCGAGGGCTGGTTGCCCACCACGCCCACCGAGCGCCCGCCGAGGCGGACGAAGCCGCACACGATGTTGGTGGCCCACTTCGAGAAGTACTCGAAGAACTCGTTGTCGTCCGCGACGGCCTCGATCACCTTGCGCATGTCGTAGGGGACGTTGGCGCTGTCGGGGATGAGGTCGATCAGCTCGGGCGTGGGCCGGTCGTGGGGATCGCCGGTCTCGAGGTGCGGCGGCGTCTCGAGGTTGTTGGTGGGGAGGAACGACAGCAGGAAGCGCACGTCGTCGAGCACGGCCTTGTCGTCGGGCGCCGTGAACGCGGCGATGCCCGACTTGGAGGTGTGGGTCTGGGCGCCGCCGAGCTCCTGCTGGGAGACGTCCTCACCGGTCACCGTCTTCACGACGTCGGGCCCGGTGATGAACATGTACGACGTGTCCTCCACCATGAAGATGAAGTCGGTCATGGCCGGGCTGTAGACGGCGCCGCCGGCGCACGGGCCCATGATCACGCTGATCTGGGGCACCACACCCGACGCCTTCACGTTCCGGTAGAAGATGCCGCCGTAGGAGGCCAGGCTGACCGGGCCCTCCTGGATGCGGGCCCCGGCGCCGTCGTTGAGGCCCACCACGGGGGCGCCCACCTTCAGCGCCATGTCCATGAGCTTGTGGGTCTTCTCGGCGAAGGTCTGCCCGAGGGCGCCGCCGAAGAGGGTGAAGTCCTGGGAGAAGACGAACACCGTGCGGCCGTCGACGGTGCCCCAGCCGGTGATCACGCCGTCGGTGTAGGGCCGCTGGGGGATGTCGGGGTTGCGGTGCCGGGCGAGCATGTCGAGCTCGTGGAACGAGCCGTCGTCGAGCAGGTACTCGATGCGCTCGCGGGCCAGCATCTTGCCGCGGTCGTGCTGGCGCTTGACCGAGCGCTCGGATCCGGGGTTGCGAGCCTGCTCCTTGCGGGCGTGGAGGTCGGCGAGGCGCTCTCGGATGGGGTGCTCGGGCATGGGCGTCAACCTAGGCGCGCCCGGAACGGGCCTCACAACCGCCGGCGGTGGGAGCAGCGCCCGCGGTACCGGGCCTCCCACCAGCACGAACGCGGCGCATCGGGCAGGGTGTCGCCATGACCGACACCCCACGGCTGGCGCCGATCCCCACCGAGGGTCGCGATCCCCGGACCGACCACCTCCTGGCCTCGCTGCGCTTCGACCCCGACGGGCCCGACCTGAACCTCTTCACCACCCTCGCCCACCACCCCCGCCTGCTGAAGCGCTGGAGCGCGTTCGGCGGGCTGCTCCTGGCCGGCGGCGTGCTGCCGGCACGCGATCGCGAGGTGCTGATCCTGCGCACGGCGGCCAACTGCGGCGCCGAGTACGAGTGGGGCCACCACGTGGCGATCGGCCGGGCCGTGGGGCTCTCCGAGGCCGAGATCGAGGCGCTCGCCGGTCCGGATGCGGGCGACGTGGACGCCACCCTGGTGCGGGCGGCCGACGAGCTGCACACCGACGCCGAGATCGCCGACGACACCTGGACCGAGCTGGCCGAGCGCTACGACGAGGCCCAGCTGGTGGAGGTGCCGATGGTGGTCGGCCAGTACCACCTGGTGGCGTTCACCCTGCGCTCGCTGCGGATCCAGCCCGAGGGCGACCCCACCCCGATCCCGGGGCGCGCCTCGTGAGCGCCGCCGCCGGCCGTCTCGCCGGCCGCCGCATCCTCGTGGTCGGCGCCGGCACCCGGGCCACCGACGACCCCGAGGCGCCACCCGGCAACGGCCGGGCCATCGCCGTCACCCTGGCCCGCGAGGGGGCGACCGTCGCGTGCGCCGATCGGGACCGCGACGCCGCCCGAGCCACGGCCGCGCTCGTGCGCGACGAGGGCGGCCACGCGCAGGTGGTCATCGCCGACGTCGCCGACCCGGAGGCGTGCGCCGCCATGGTGGCCGAGGCGGCCCACCTGCTCGAGGGGCTCGACGGGCTGGTGCTCAACGTCGGCATCGGCGCCGGCACGTGGCTCGGCGGCACGACCGTGGCGCAGTGGGACGACGTGATGGCGGTGAACCTGCGCGCCCACTTCGTGGCGTGCCAGGCCGCCCTCCCGGTGCTCGACGACGGCTCGTCGATCGTCTTCATCTCCTCGGTGGCGGGACTTCGCCCGGGCAGCCGCATCCCCGCCTACGACACGTCGAAGGCGGCGCTCGCCGGGCTCTGTCGGCACGTGGCCTTCGAGGGGGCCCGTCGCCAGATCCGGGCCAACGTGGTGGCGCCGGGCCTCATCGACACCCCGCTCGGCCGGCTGGCCACCGCCGGCCGACCCAGCCGCACCAAGGCCCCGGTGGCGCTGGGCCGCCAGGGCACGGCGTGGGAGGTGGCGGCCCCCGTGGCCTTCCTGCTCAGCCACGAGGCGAGCTACGTGACCGGCCAGGTCCTCGCCGTCGACGGCGGCCTCAGCACCATCTGACCCCCGGCGAATGTGCGGTACCCCAGCGACGTTCCTGTCGCTCCCGCGCGTGACGTTCACCTGGCCGGTGCGCGGGTCCGCCGAACCTCACGCGCAAAACCGACGCAAACGCGGCTCCCGTACCGCACGTTCGGCGCGGGGCCCGGGAACCGGACACCGGTGGCGGGTCCCTCGCGGGCAGACTGCCGCCCTATGGATCACCACCGCCACCTGGAGCTGCTCGTCGCCGAGGGCGGGCGACTGGCCGCCACGCCGGCGGACGCCCTCGCCGCCCCCGTGCCCACCGTGCCCGGCTGGACCGTCCTGGACGTGCTGCGCCACACCGGCAAGGTGCACCGCTGGGTGTGCGGGATGCTCGACGCCGGCCCCGACGGCGCGCCGCCCACCGACCTCGTCGGACTCCCCAAGGGCCCCGACTGCCTGCCCGCCTACCGCGAGGCCCTCGACGCGGTGGTGGCCCGCCTCGGCGACCACGAGCCCGACCAGCCGGTGCTCACCTTCGCCGGCGTGCAGCCGGCGTCGTTCTGGTTCCGGCGCCAGGCCCACGAGGTGACGGTGCACCGCGTCGACGTCGCCGATGCCCTGGCCGCCGAGGGCGGTCCGGCGCCGCTGCCGGTCGAGGCCGACGTGGCCGCCGACGGGATCGACGAGTGGGCCCGGTTCTTCCTGGCCGTGCGCTGGAACCAGCGCAACGGGCCGTTCCCGGCCGAGCTCGCCGGTCGCACCATCCACATCCACGGGACCGACGACCCCGCGCCGGCCGACGGCGCCGAGTGGCTCCTCACCTTCGGCGAGGGCACCGTGGCGGTCGAGGCCACCCACGCCAAGGGCGACGTGGCGCTGCGCGGCTCGGCCGAGGACCTCCTCCTCGCCCTGTGGCGACGACGTCCGCTGGACACCGTCGACGTGCTCGGCGACCACGACCTCGCCACCCACCTGCTCGACCTGGCCCGCTTCTGATGCGCCGCACCCGCACCCCCGCCCTCGTCGCCGTCGCCACCGCCCTGGCGATCCTCGCCGGCTGCTCGTCCGACGGCGGGCCCTCGCTCGCCGAGGTGGGACCCACCACGACCGCGGCCGCCACCGACGGCACGGCATCCCCGTCGATGGGCACGGGCGGCGCCCACCCCTGCGACCAGGGCGCCACCCGGGCCCAGGTGGCCACCGAGCCCGTGGCCGACGTGGCCAGCGACCTCACGCTCACGTCGTTCGACGACACGAAGATCCGCCTCCACTGGTTCCCGCACCCCGACGCCACCGCCGACGACCCGGTGCCCACCGTCCTGATGGGCCCGGGCTGGTCGCTGGCCGGCGACACGTCGCTCGAGGGCGCGGCCCTGTTCGGCGCCCTCAGCATCCCGGCCCTCCGCGAGGCCGGCTACAACG
>JAHBSN010000305.1 GCA_019639095.1 Actinomycetota bacterium | reverse complement strand
TTCGACGACGTCTCGCTGCCGTTGCCGCCCATGAAGCGGCCCGACATCCGCCAGCGGGTTATCGAGGCCGTGCTCGACCACGCGGCCGCCGCCGGCGTGGACGACGTCCACCTCATCGCCGCCCTCGCCCTGCACCGTCGCATGACCGAGGACGAGCTGCGCCACGCCGTGGGCGACCGGGTCTACGACGCCTTCGCCCCCCAGGGCGCCCTCTACAACCACGACGCCGAGGACCCCGACAACCTGGCCTTCCTGGGCACCACCAAGCACGGCGAAGAGGTCGAGATCAACAAGCGGGCCGCCGAGTCGGATCTGCTGGTCTATGTGAACATCAACATCGTCTCGATGGACGGCGGCCACAAGAGCACCGCCACCGGCCTGGCCAGCTACCGCTCGATCAAGCACCACCACAACGTGCACACCATGGAGCACTCCAAGAGCTTCATGGACCGCCACAACTCCGAGCTGCACCACAGCAACTGGCGCATGGGCAAGGTGATCGCCGACGCCGGCGTGAAGGTGTTCCAGATCGAGACCACGATCAACAACGACACCTTCGGCCAGGACGGCCCCATGTCGGTGCTGGCCAAGCGCGAGTGGGAGTGGACCACGCGAGATCGCGTGTCGTTCATCGGCATGCAGCAGGGGCTCAAGCGGCTCTCCGGCCCCACCCGCCGCAAGATCTTCCAGGCCCATCGGGCGCCCTACGGCGTCACCTCGGTGCAGGCCGGCGCCATCGAGCCGGTGCACGAACGCACCCTGCAGCACTGCTTCGACCAGCACCTCGTGCCGGTGGAGGGCCAGACCGACATCCTCACCCTGGGCCTGCCCTACATCTGCCCGTACAACGTGAACTCGATCATGAACCCGATCCTGGTCATGTGCCTCGGGCTCGGGTACTTCTTCAACATGTACCGGGGGCGTCCGCTCGTGCGCGAGGGCGGCGTGCTGATCATGACCCACCCCACGCCGTGGGAGTTCCACCCGGTGCACCACCCGAGCTACATCGACTTCTTCGAGCAGGTGCTGGCCGACACCACCGACCCTCGGGAGATCGAGGCGAAGTGGGAGAAGCAGTTCGCCGAGGACGACTGGTACCGCCACCTCTACCGCACGAGCTACGCCTACCACGGCGTCCACCCCTTCTACATGTGGTACTGGGGCTCGCACGCCCTGAAGCACCTGGGCCGGGTGATCGTGGTCGACGGCGACCCGCGGGCCGTGCGGCGGCTCGGCTTCAAGTCGGCCTCCACGCTGAACGACGCGTTCGAGATGGCCGAGGACGTGGTGGGTCCGCAGCCCACCATCACCCACCTGAAGAACCCGCCGATCCTGATGGCCGACGTCACGTGAGCTCGGGCCTGGAGAAGGTGGCGCGCGCGGCACAGCAGGCGCGGCGACGGGTGCCGTCGGCGCGCGACGTGGTCGGGCGCGCCGAGTTCCCCTACCGCGCCCCAACGGTGCCGCTCACGGTCGAGCCGCTCCCCGACGAGCCCACCCTCGGCGCCCGCTACGACTCGGCGTGGGCGCGCAGGCTGCCGGCCCGCTACGCCCGGTTCTTCCTCACCGAGGGGATGGTCCGGCCGCTGATCGCCGGGCTGGCCCGGCCCGACCGACGGGGGCTGGACCGCCTCACCGAGCTCGAGGGGCCGGTCATCTTCGCCGCCAACCACCACAGCCACCTCGACGCCGGGCTGCTCATCACGTCGCTGCCCGAGCCGCACCGCCACCGGGTGTTCGCGGCGGCCGCCGCCGACTACTTCTTCGACAGCCGGGTCAAGGCCACCGCCTCGGCCCTCGTGCTCAACGCCATCCCGATCGACCGCACGAAGGTCGGCCGCCGCTCGGCCGACGCCGCCGCCGAGCTGCTCGACGAGGGCTGGAGCATGGTGATCTTCCCCGAGGGCGGCCGCTCCCCCGACGGCTGGGGCCAGCCCTTCCGCGGCGGCGCCGCCTACCTCGCCATCCGCTGCGGCGTCCCGGTGGTGCCCGTGCACCTCGCCGGCACGGGCCGCATCCTGCCCAAGGGCAGGAACCGGCCCCGCCCGTCGCACACCGTGGTCACCTTCGGCGCCCCGCTCCATGCCGCCGACGGCGAGCGCTCCCAGGCCTTCGCCGACCGCATCGAGCACGCCGTGGCCGCCCTGGCCGACGAGGCCACGTCGGACTGGTACTCGGCCCGCCGCCGGGCCGCGGCCGGCGAGACCCCGTCGCTGTCGGCTCCGCAGGTGGGCGTCTGGCGCCGGGCGTGGGCCGTGAGCGGCCTGCGCGAGAAGCCGAGGAGCGCCCCCAAGCGCTGGCCCGACCTCGACTGACCTACCCTCCCGGGTTGCCCCCATCGTTCTCCGAGGCTCGTGCAGCAATGCCACTGTGGGCGGCAGCAGCGCACACACCTCGCGACGCCGGAACAGGTCCGCCCCGGTGAGCCCCTCGACCAGCCGAGCCTCGTGTAGCCGCGCCGCTGTGAGCGGCAGCAGCGCACACACCTCGCGGGCCACCGATCCGACGAGAGCGTCACCCCCGAGGGTGAAACTGGTCGACATGGACCGAAACATCATTCCCGAGCACCGCATCGCCATCGTCGCGCGCCGTCAGCACGGACTGATCACCCGCCGCCAGGCGCAGGACACCGGCCTGACGCGCCACCAGGTCCAGCACCGGGTGAGCACCGGGCAGTGGGAGCGGCTGCACCCCGGCGTGTTCCGCATCGCCGGGGCCCCGGTCACCTGGCTGCAGGCTGCGGCCGGCGCCTGCCTGGGCGCACCGCCCGGCGCTGCGGCCAGCCACCTCACCTCCGCAGCGTTGGCCGAGCTCGGCGAAGCGCCGCCCGTGCCGCCGCACGTGACCGTCACCCCCGGTCGGTCGAGCCGGATGGCGGGGGTGATCGTCCACCGTGCGCCGCTGCCCCCGATGGACCTCACGATCATCGACGGGATCCCGTGCACCACCGTCGCCCGAACCCTGGTGGATTGCGCGTCGATCGTGGGACCGATCCGGTTGCAGCGGTTGGTCGACGAGGCTCTGCACCGGCGCCTGGTCACCACCGACCAGCTCGCGGCCGTTTGGGATGGCGTGCGACGGGGGCCAGGCCGATCGGGCGAGGCGAAGCTGCGCGCGGCGGTGGGTCCATGGGTCGGTCCGATCCTGCCAGGAAGCCCCGCAGAGGTTCGCCTCCGACAGCGCATCGTCGCCTGGGGCCTCCCCGAACCTGCCCTGCAGGTCGCCGTGCGGGACGAGGCCGGCCAGGTGATCGGACGCGTGGACGCCGGTTGGCCCGACGTGCTCGTCGGCATCGAGTACGACGGTGCCCGCTGGCACGGGCCGTCTCGCTGGGCGGCCGATCACGAACGGCAGCGTCGGCTCGAAGCGATCGGCTGGATCATCCTGCGGGCCGAACGGTCCGATCTCCTGCCCGGGGCAGGTCGACTCGAGCAGTCCGTCCGACTCGCGTTCGCCACCCAGGCCGCCCGCCTGAACCGCCCGAGGCTCGTGTAGGCGTGCCGCTGCGAGCGGCAGCAGCACACGAACCTCCGGGGTGGGTGGGGCCACCAGGGCCGAGCCTCGTGCACCAGCGCCGCTGTGAGCGGCAGCAGCGCGCGCACCTCGGGTTCAGGAGGGGGTGGTGGTCGAGCTCTCGGCGGGAGACACGGCGGTGGCCGACCGGGACCAGCTCAGGGCGGGGTGGTCGTGGTGGTGGACGAGCCGGGGACGGTCGTCGACGTGGTGCTCGAGCTCGGGACCGTGGTGGACGTGGCGGCGGCCTGGTCCCGGCAGACGCCGAGGGCGGCCCGCAGCTTGTCCATGGTGTCGTTCGCGTCCTGCGGGTCGTCGCGGGGGGCGCCGGAGCCGCCCCGCTCCACGATCTCGGCGATCTCGTCCGAGCTCAGGTTGTCGTAGATCGCGTCGGCGGCACAGGTGGACTCGGACTTCGGGAGACCGCTGGTGACGAGGCTGTCCACCAGCTCCTGACGGCTCGGCGGCTTCGTCCCGCACGCCGTGGCCCCGACGCCGAGCGCCACCACGGCCAGCACGGCGCCCACCAGGCGAGCCGCCCGGCGACGATCCGGTTCGGTGGGGGCGGCGGCGGACATCGGGACGACGTTACCGGGCCGGATCGCCCCGCCCGAGGCAGGTCACCGGGCCCGCGAGCACCTCACCCGCCGCGGAGCAGGTCGTCGCGGTCCACCACCACCGCAGCCACGTTCGCCTGCCCCACCGATCCGTCCACGAGGTACGAGCTGTGACCTGACCCGCCTGCGGCCAGGCGCCGGAACCCCGATCCGGCGCGGCTGGGCGATCGCCCGAACCACCCGAGGTCGGCGACCGGATCTCGAGGCGCGGCCAGGGCGAAGAAGTCGGTGCCCTCGCGGCCGAACTCGTCCGCCCGGTCCACCAGCACGCCGGGGCTTCCCAGGACCACGACGTTGGCCGGTTCGACGCCGACCAGGACCGCCGCCCCAATTGTGGTGCTGCCGTAGCTGTGGCCCACCAGGGTGAGCGACCGGTCCGGGCCGAGGTCGAGCCCGTCGACGAAGCGGGCCAGCGCCGCCCCACCCTCCCGGGCCGCACGAGCCCGGACGAGCTCGCCCAGCTCGTCGACGTCGACCACCAGGCCGTCGGGTGGGTCGTAGCCGAGCCAGGCCACCACCGCCGCCCCCGCCGGTCCCGCCAGCGCCCCGGCCCGGTGGGCCAGGTCCGACGCCGGGCGGGC
>JAHBSN010000304.1 GCA_019639095.1 Actinomycetota bacterium | reverse complement strand
TTCTGCCCCGAGGACAGCACCCCGCCCAGCACGCCCACCGCGCTGACCGCCAAGGTGTCGGGCGCGACGGTGGCGCTCAGCTGGGGCGCGTCGAGCGACGACAGCGGCTCGGTGGCCTACGACATCTACCGCAACGACCGCATCATCGCCACGCAGTACGGCACCTCCTTCACCGACACCCCCGAGAACGGCGCCACCGGCCGGCTCCGCTACACCGTGCGGGCGGCCGACATCCGCGGCAACCGCTCGGCCAGCCCCGCCCCGGTGGCGGTGAACGGGCCGTCGCTCCAGATCGAGACGCCCATCGAGTTCGGGGCCACCTGGAGGTACCTCGACACCGGGTCCGACCAGGGCACGGCGTGGCGGGCGACCGCGTTCGACGACGCCTCGTGGCCGTCGGGTCCGGCGGTGCTCGGCTGGGGCGGCACCCAGACCACCACCATCGGCGCCACCCGGCCCACCACCACCTACTTCCGCCGATCCTTCACGGTTGCGAACGCCGGCGAGGTGAAGCTCCTCGACCTCCAGGGCAAGTTCACCCAGGGCGCCGTCGTCTACGTCAACGGCGTGGAGGCCGGCCGCTGGAACATGCCCGCGGGCGCGATCTCGGCGTCCACGGTGGCCTCGGCCTACGTCGGCGGCGCCGAGGACAACGTGGCGAAGCCCTTCGCCGTGCCGGGGAGCCTGCTCGTCGACGGGACCAACACCGTGGCGGTGGAGGTGCACGGCTGGCGGGCCCAGTCGGGCAAGGTGCTCTTCGACCTCCAGGCCACCACCCGGGGCGGCAACGGCGACGACGCCGCGCCCACCGCACCCACCCTCACCGCCACCCAGGGGCCGAGCGGCGTCGACCTGGCGTGGACCCCCTCCACCGACGACGACGCCGTGGCCGGCTACGTGCTCTCCCGCGACGGCAGCCCGTTCGCCATCGTGGGATCCGGTGCCACCACGTTCCTCGACCCGGGGCCGGCCGACGCCGCGCCCCGCAGCTACGTGGTGACGGCGTTCGACGCCGGCGGCAACCGCACCGACTCGGCGCCCACCGCGTCGGCGCCGCCCACCACCACCACGACGACGACCACCACCACGGTGCCGGCCACCACGACACCCACCACCACGCCGCCCACCACGTCACCGCCCACCACCACCCCCGCCGCACCCACCGTGCTGGTGCCCTTCGCCAGCACCTGGCGCTGGTGGTACCAGGCCGCGGCGCCCGCGGGCGCGTGGAGCGCCGAGGGCTACGACGACGCGAGCTGGGCGCGCGGCCCGGGTGAGCTCGGGTTCGGCGACACCCCCAAGGGCACCGTCATCAGCACCGAACCGGCGCCGCGCCCGCTCACGTCGTACTACCGGGCCACGGTGACCATCGCCGACCCGGCGGCGTTCTCGGCCTACGCGCTCTCGCTGATCCGCAACGGCGGGGCTGCGGTGTACGTGAACGGCGTGGAGATCGGCCGGGACAACCTGCCCGCAGGCCCGCTCACCCCGTCGACCTACGCCACGGCCGCCATCCCCGCCGGCCAGCGCCGGGTGCCCGTGGCCCTGTCGGTGCCCGCCTCGGCGTTCCACGCCGGCGTCAACACCATCGCCGTGGAGCTGCACCTCAACTACAGGTCGCAGCCCACCGCCGGCTTCGACCTCCAGCTCACCGCCACCCCCTAGCCCGGGCCGCCCACCGCCAGCCGTCCCCCGAGGTGGGCGCGCACGTGGTCGTCCCACGACCGTCGACACACCCACCCCGGCGGGTGGCCCACGCCCCGCGGACCCCGCCGACCCCGCCGACCGAGGTGGGCGCGCTCGTGGTTGCAGGACAGCCAGGAACGCACCCACCCATCCGGGTCCGCTCCGGCTCGGCCCTCACGCCGCTCGCCGTGCCGCGGCCCAGATCCGGTCCAGGTCCGATCGCAGTCGGCGCTCGCCCGGGCGGAGGTCGACCTTGTCGGCCCGCACGATCCTCCACCCCTCCGCCTCGATCGCCCGCTGACGAGCCAGATCCGAGGCCCAGGCCTCCTGGCCGTGGTGGCGCTCGGAGTCGTACTCGATGCCGATGCGCACATGCGACCAACCGCAGTCGAGCCTGCCGAGCACGGTTCCGTCCACTGCGACGACGGGCACCTGCAGCTCCGGCTGGGGGAAGCCCCACTGCACGAGGAGCATCCGGAGCCGATGCTCGGCCGGACTACCGGCGGCGATGGCCGTGCGCCAGGGCTCGAGCGTCTCACGCAGCCGCCCCTCCCCCACCCGTCCGGGGGCCAGCCGGGACGCCTCGAGGGCTGCCTCGACGCGGCCGACGGTGACCAGTCGACGGTGCATCGCCTCATCCACCATGCGCTGCAGTCGAACCGGCCCGAGGATGGCGGCGCAATCGACGAGGGTGCGGGCGACGTCGGTGCACGGCACACCTTGGAGGATGACCGGCGCGGGCGCCTGCCGAGCGCGGTGCACCACGGCGATTCCCGATCGCGCCGATCGACCCCGTCCGACGGTGACGTGGGGGACGAGCGGCGGTGGGCACAGCGCAGCGAGCGCGCCAGCCGTGAGGAACGAGGCGACCGCACCGAACGCGCTTCCCAGGCAGGCGGCCAGGGCGACCTGCTGCCAGGACTCGGGCACACCGGCCAGCCGGTACACCGCAGGGGCCACGCACCGCCAGCGACCGGTCTCGACCCGGCTGCGGATCTGGCCGCGCTCCATGCCGAGGCGACGCGCCTGGGCAGCGGTGATCAGGCCGTGCTGCGTCGAGGCACGCTGTCCGATGGCCCGTTCGAGGTCGTTCATGCGGCCAAGCTTCGTTGCGGGGGGTGACACTCCGACCCCGTCGTCCACGACAAGACCGTCGTCGCCGGCAGGTGGGCGCGCAGGTGGTCGTGCAACGACCACCTGCGCGCCCGCCACATCCAGGCTCGGTTCGAAGTGGGCCGGGCTCGGAGCGGGCGCGCCGGGCTCGGAGCGGACGAGGCCGGGCTCGGAGCGGGCGGGCCGGGCTGACCGCGGAGCGAGCGGGAAGCCGGACGCGGGCGGGCCCCGGACCTGAGGTCCGGGGCCCGCTGGTCATCGCCGTGGCCATCGCCCGCCGCCCGTGCCCGCCCCGCGCCGCCCATCGCCTGGCGGGAGCGGATCGGATCGGGGGCGGTCGGGACCCATGCCTCCCGACCACCCCGATCCGGGTGCTGGTGGCGCCACCGCCCGGCGGGCCACCAGCACGGTCTCAGCGGGTGTAGACCCGCACGTAGTCGACCGAGTAGCTGGTGGCGGCCGGGTCGGCCCAGTTGACCCGGTTGATGCCGGTGGTGATGCAGCCGTCGGGGGCGGTGCCGCCGATGGCGCAGCGGTTGGCGCCCCGGAGGAAGCCGAGGGTGCCGTCGGGGTCACCGGTCCAGTCGCCGCCCACCGCCATGTTCACCGCGATGTCCCAGGTGGCGTTGGGGTCGGCGGCGCTCGCCCAGTTGTGCTGCGTGTCGACGTAGGAGTGGTAGAGCCGGTCGTCCATGTAGAAGTCGAACTTCACGTCGTTGCCCGTGGCGCCGGCCTTGGAGATCTCGACGGCCCAGGTGTGCCAGCCCGAGGGGGCCTGGGGCGACTCGAAGGCGACGTTGTTCTTCGAGAGGTTGTGGCGGCCGTCGAGGTGCAGGGTGCCGTAGGTCTTGCCGGGGAACGAGGCGTGGAAGTACTCCATGATGTCGACCTCGGCCACCGAGGCGCCGTTGCGGTGCCGCAGCCAGAACGCCGGCCACAGGCCTTGGGCGTGGGGCAGCTTGGCCCGCATCTCGAAGCGCCCGTACATCGGGTAGTAGGTGCCGGTCTCCCGGGAGCCCAGGAAGCCGGAGGTGTACTCCCGGACGCTGCCGCTCGGGCAGGTCTTGGTCTCCTTGCGGGCGGTGATCGTGACCGCCCCGCCGCCCTGGACCACGTTGCTCGGCGTCAGGCAGGCAAGCTCGTGGTTCCCGTCGCCGTAGGTGTTGTAGTACGGCTTCCACTTGGCGGTGTTGACGGCCCCGCCGTCGAACTCGTCGCCGCCCACGAGCTTCCAGCCGTCGTCGGGGACGGTCGTGGTGGTCGTCGTGGTCGTGGTGGTGGTCGCCTCGGGGACCGGCGCCCCGATGGGCAGCACGTCCTCGGTGGGCTGGCCGTTGCCCGGCACCGGCTGGCAGGCGCCGAGGCCGACGATGCCGATGAGGGCGATGGCGATGGTGGTTCCGATGCTCCGCTGCATGGCGCTGGGTGCTCCTCCCGGGTGCCCGGTGCACCCTGCGCCCAGTGCTTCGGCGCGCCGCCGGAGCGGCTGTAGCGCGAATTGTGGTTATACGGCCACATTTCGTGATTTGCGCCGAATGCGGCTGAAATTCCCACTTACCGTACTGATCGCGCCACACTCAGCGATCTTTTTCGGCCACACGGCTGGAATTCCATCCGTGCAAGCCGACCTGTCACCGCTCTCTGTGGGAGCTCGACCGCCGTCAGTGGTGGGTCGAACGGCCCAGGGCGTCGTTCAGGTTGCCGCTCCGGAGCCCGGCGAGGTCGACGGTGACGTAGCGGTAGCCCGCGGCGCGCACCGCGGCCACCACCTCGACCCGCCGCTCGAGGAGGTCGGGCAGGCGGTGCAGGGGCACCTCGATGCGGGCCAGGTCGCGGTAGTGGCGCACGCGCAGGTCGTCGAACCCCAACCGCCGCAGACCGGCCTCGGCCGCCTCCACCTCGCGGAGCACCCCGAGGGTGACGGCCGTGCCGTAGGGCACCCGGGAGGCCAGGCAGGCGGCG
>JAHBSN010000303.1 GCA_019639095.1 Actinomycetota bacterium | reverse complement strand
CGAGGCGGAGCAGGAACCGGCCCAGGTCGGGGTTGCGGAGCACGTCGCCCTGGGCGAGGAGGTGACCACCGGGGAGGAAGATCGCCCGGCTGGCTGCGGTTCGGGCGAGGATCGGCTCGAGCAGGGCGAGGTCGTGGGCCTGGGTGGCCGACACGGCCACGCCGTCGCTGGCCAGGCGGGCCGCCGGGGCCACGACGTCGGCCAGGGGCAGCCGCCCGAGGCGGCGGTGGACGTGGAGGTACCCCGCCAGGACGCCGGGAACCGCCACCGAGCCGGGCCCGCAGTGGAACGTCTGGGTGGCGGCGGCGAAGGTGACCGACACCTCCTCGAACACCGGCTCGGGTGCGCCGTCGGCGCGGCCGCGCCCGGGCGTGTCGACGAAGAAGTCGAACAGCACGTCGGGCTCGCCCGCCGGCCGGGCGAGCAGGAACCCGCCGCCCGCCAGGCTGGTGAAGCCGGGCTCGCAGACCGACGAGGCGAAGCCGGCCGCCACCGCCGCGTCGAACGCGTTGCCGCCGGCATCGAGGACCGCGGCGGCGGCATCGGCGGCGGCGGTGTGACCGGCCGCCACGATGCCGCGACGGGGGAGGGCGGCGGTGGGCACGGCCAGGGATCGTAGGGCGGGACCGCGCCCGTCCCGGCGGTGGGACCGGGTCCGAAGGTGCGCGCGCCCGGTGTCGCTCAGGAGCGACGGGCGCGCGCACCTCGGGGGATCGGCCCGAGGGTCGCTACCCCTCGGTCACTCGGTGACCTTGGCGTTGATGGCCGCCGACACGATGGTGGCGAAGTTCTCCATGCCCTTGGCGTTGGGGTGCACGGGCGCCGCCACCGACGTGGGGATGATGCCCTCCACCCACTTGTTGCTGGTGCTGGCGCAGAAGTCGTGCCCGGCGCTCGGGCCGTAGAGGTCGATGTAGTTCACGCCGGCGGCCGCGGCGCGGGCGGCGATCATGCCGTTGAGCTCCACCGTCTTGGCCCGCAGGTACGGCACGTCCTTGGCGAGCACCGGCACCAGCGGGTAGCAGCCGTTGCCCGACTGGGGCACCAGCGTCGGGTAGCCGATGAGGAACACGTTCGCCTGCGGGGCCTTGCGCTTGATCTCGGCCACCACGGCGTCGATCTTCGGGGCGGTGGCGGCGATCTTCTCGCTGAGCTCGTCACGCCCGTCGTGCACGTAGTCGGAGGTGCACCCGCTGCCGAAGGGGTTCTGCAGCGCGCAGGTCTTGATGATGTCGCTGAAGCCGATGTCGTTGCCGCCGATCTGCAGCGTGACCACCTTGGCGGCACCGTCGACCGCCGAGAGCTGCGCCGGGTTGGGGCCGCCGGGATCGACGCCCTGGGGGTTCCACATGTCCCGGGTCTGGGCGCCCGAGCAGCTCATGTCGCGGAAGCCGGTGACGCGGATGCGCGGCTTGGTGAGCGCCGGGTAGTTGTGGTCCGAGCGCAGGCACCCGAGGGGGTCGCCGGTCTGGTCGAGGATCAGTGGCCCGGCGGTGTAGCTGTCGCCGAGGGCGATGTAGTTGGTGCCCGGCTCGCAGCCGGTGAGGCCGCCGATGGCCACGATGGCCGCCAGCACCACGCCCAATCCGAACAGCCGCGTCCCGTGACGTCGCCGCATCCCCTACCCCCGATGTCGGTGCGGCTCCCCCTCCGAGCGCCGCCTGTGGGCACGGTACTACCCAGGTGTGCCGGGCGGGGTAAACCTCCGGAGGGGCTCGGACGAGTGGTGGACGTGCGAAGCAGCGGAGCGGAGGTCCGGGTGGTGGCAGGTCCCGAAGGTCACGAGCGGGGCGGCGGGAGCCCCCTGGCCGTGGTGCGTCCGGAGCCGACGGCGGCGTTCGACGAGCTGTACCGATCGGAGTGGTCGGGCCTGGTGGCGCTGGGCTGGTCGCTCACCGGCCGGTGGTCGGTGGCCGAGGAGCTGGCCCAGGACGCGTTCGCCGACGCGTACCGGGGGTGGGACCGCGTGGGCGGGCTGGAGCGTCCGGGCGCCTGGCTGCGCCGAGCCGTCGTGAACCGGGCCGCCTCGCACCACCGCCACCGTCACGTGGAGGACCGCGGGCTGGCCCGCCTCGACGCGCGCGACGGTGCGGGCGCCGGTGCGTCGGGCGACGACCCCACCGGCGACGCCGCCGCATCTCGGGTGGGCGACCCGGCCTTCTGGGACGCCGTGCGGGCGCTGCCCGACCGCCAGGCGGCCTGCGTGGCCCTGCACTACCTCGAGGACCGCTCGGTGGCCGAGATCGCCGAGGTGCTCGGCTGCCGGGCCGCCACGGTGAAGGTGCACCTGCACCGCGGCCGGACGGCGCTGGCTCGCAGCCTGGGCGAGCCCGCCGACGAGCCGGGGCCCGGCGACCGACGAACCACCCACCAGGGGGAGGAGGACCGATGAACGACCACGACACCTTCCATGACCTCGACGCCCGCGCCGCCCGCGCCGCGGGCGACCTCCGGGCCGCCGCGCGGGCCCGCCGCCGCCCGGCCTTCGACCCCGAGCGCTCGCCGTCGATCCCGGTGGGCGCCGGCGGCGGTGGCGATCGTCGCGGGATGCCCCGGCGCACGCTCGCCGCGGTGGCCGCCGCCGTGGTGCTGGTGGCCGCCGGGGTGGTCTGGGCGGCCAACCGCCCCCACACCGAAGACGACGGCCCGCTGACCACCACCACCGACCAGCCCCGGCCGTTCGTGCTCGGCTCGGTGCCGAAGGGCTTCTCGCTCGCCGGCGCTGGCGAGATCACCTCGAGCCCGGCAGAGAGCGGCGAGGCGGGATCGGCGCCGTTGGTCCTGTACGGCACGGCCGCCGACGACCTCCGGCTGGGCCTGACCACGCTCGGGGACTTCGACGCCGAAGGGATCGGCGCCGGCGCCGATCCCTTCGAGGTCGAGGGGGTCGAGGCCTACTCCTTCGACGGCAAGGGCTTCGGGCCGCGAGCGGTGGTCGTCCCGGTGGACGGCACCGGCGTGCTCGCCCTGGCGCCGTCGATCGACCGGGAGGAGCTCGTCGGCCTGCTCGGGGGCGCCCGGATCGACGGCGACCGCGTGGTGCTGCGGGACGGGGCACTGCCCGACGGCTGGTCGAGGGTGGGGGAGGAGCCCTCGCCGCTCGCGCTCGTCAGCCCGATCGCGGCGAGCCGCGGGGCCACGGGGCCGGGCTCGTTCGTGGCCTACACGTCGGGCGATCCGACCGCCGAGCTGTCGGACCTGCAGGCGGTGTACGTGTCCTCGATGCCTGGCGATGCCGCCCGGCTGCACGCGCCGGTGCTGGCCGCCACCGAGGTCAGGGGCACCACCATCCGCGGCCACGAGGCGCTGGTGGGCACCTCCACGGTGTCGGCCGGCGACAGCAGCTCCACGACGGCGTTCGCCACGTGGATGGAGCGACCGGGCGAGCTGATCCGGCTCACGGCGATGGGCGTGCCGGTCGACGAGCTCCAGCGGATCGCCGAGGACGTCGAGCCGGCTGCCCCCGAGGCGTGGAAGGACCTCGTGGAGCGCACCCAGCTCGGTGAGTTCGACAGCGGGCAGTACCGGGAGTCGCAGGGTGGACTCCAGGACATGGCCCGAGGTCGCTTCGACGACGGCACCGCCTGGATCCTGCGGATCTGGCCGGCCGACGGCGAGGATGCCACCGGGCCGGGGGCCTCGCTCGACCTCCAGGTGGCGCTCGGCGGCGACTCCACCGCGGGCTCGTCGAGCGGGTACGGCTCGTCGATCGGTGGCGACGGCGAGCCGGCCGAGCAGGCGCTCGGTTCGAGCACCCAGCTGAGCCAGGGCGGCCGCAGCTTCGGAGCTGGGTTCGTCGGTGCCGACGTGGCCACGGTGGTGCTGGTCGGCAGGGACGGGACCGAGCTCGGCGAGGCCGAGATCGTGAGCGGGCTGGGTCGCCGGGCCTGGGTGGCCGAGGCCACCGAGGGGGTGGCGGAGGTGGTGGCCCGAGCGGCCGACGGGACCGAGCTCGGGCGCCAGGACCTCGGGCTCGGCACCGAGCACGCTCCCACCACGGTGGTGGCGTCCCCCGGGGACTGAGCAAGGCGGCCGAACGCGACGAGGCTCGTGCACCCGTGCTGCGTGGAGCAGCGTGGGCGCACGAGCCTCGGACGTCGTGGGGCGATGGGCCCCGCCTGATCAGCTGGGGCTGAGGGCCTTGAGGGTGCCCTGGAGCTCCTCGGTGAGGTTGGCCGGGATGGCGTAGCCCTCGGGGTTGCGGATCTCGTCGAAGTGGTCGCGGATGTCCTCGACGGTGAGGCTCTCGGTGTCGGTCCAGCCGGGGGTCACACCGGTGAAGATCCGGGCCACGTGGCCGCCGCCGCAGGAGTACACCTCGCCGGTGACCGGCACGTCCTCGTGGGCCAGCCAGGCCACCACGGGGGTGATGAACTCCGGGCCGAGCTTGTCGGCGAGAGGGCCGAGCAGGTCCTCGGTCATGCGGGACTTGGCCACCGGCGCGATGGCGTTGGCCTTGATGTTGTTCTTGGCCCCCTCGACGGCGAGGACGCGGGTGAAGCCCACCAGGCCGGCCTTGGCGGCGCCGTAGTTGGTCTGGCCGAAGTTGCCGAAGATGCCGGCGGCCGACGAAGTGTTCACGATGCGGCCGTAGTTCTGCTCGCGCATGTGCTCCCAGGCGGCGTGGGTGACCCAGAAGGCGCCCTTGAGGTGCACGTCGATCACCGGGTCGAGCTTGGCGGCGTCCATGTTCTTGAACGCCGAGTCCCGCAGGATGCCGGCGTTGTTGATGACGATGTCGACCTTGCCGAAGTTGTCGACCGCGGTCTGC
>JAHBSN010000302.1 GCA_019639095.1 Actinomycetota bacterium | reverse complement strand
GCACCCTGCTGCCGGGCGACCTCATCTTCACCGGCACCCCGAGCGGCGTGGGCGTGGCGAGCGGCCGCTTCCTGGCGCCGGGCCAGCTCCTGCGCTCCGGCGCCGAGGTCATCGGTGAGCTCGCCAACCGCTGCACCGGTGGCGACGGCCCCGATTCGCCCTAGCTTCCCGACCATGAGCGAGATCGACCACGGCGCCCTCTACCGCTCCATCCGGCTCCGCATCACCGAGCTCGTGCGCGACGCCCCCGCCGAGGAGCTCGACCGCATCGCGCCGGCCACCCCGGCCTGGCGGGTGCGCGACGTGGTGGCCCACCTGGCCGGCGCCACCGCCGACGCCGTGGCCGGCAACCTCGAGGGCGTGGCGACAGACGCGTGGACCGAGGCGCAGGTCGACGCCCGTCGCCACACGCCGATCGACGAGGTGCTCGCCGAGTGGGCGCGCTGCAGCGAGCTGGTGGAGCCCACCATCGCCTCCATCCCGCCGCCGATGCGCACCATGCTCCTCACCGACGCCGTGACCCACGAGCACGACGTCCGTGGCGCGCTGGGCCGGCCGGGCGAACGGGAGAGCGACGCCATCGCCTTCTCGTTCGCCGGCATCGTCCGGGGCATCGGCGGCCAGCGGGACCAGGCCGGCGCCGGCGCGTTGCGCGTCGTCCACGAGGCCGGCGAGGTGGTGGCGGGCGACGGCGACCCGACCGCAACCGTGCGCACCAGCCGGTTCGAGGTGGTCCGGGCCGCCGTCGGGCGGCGATCGCCCGACCAGATCGCAGCGTGGGACTGGGACGGCGAGCCGGACCCGACCTCGATCGTGCTCGGCCGGTTCGCCCCCGGCCGACCCGCCCCGCTCGCGGAGTAGCCGCAGGCGGCATGCTGGTCGCTTCCGCACCGCCCCAGGGGACGACCACATGGCCTTCGACAACACCACCACCACCGACGAGGTGCTCGACGGGCTCGACCTGACCGGTCGACGCATCGTGATCACCGGCGCCGCCTCCGGCCTCGGCTTCGAGAGCGCCCGGGCGCTGGCCGCGCACGGCGCCGCGGTCACGCTGCTCGCCCGCAGCGAGGCCCGGATCGAGCCCGCCGCCGAGGCCCTGCGCCAGCTCGTGCCCGACGGCGCGTTCGAGACCGGCGCGGTCGACCTGGCCGACCTGGCCAGCATCAATGCCTTCGCCGACGCCTACCTCGCCGACCACGCCGCCATCGACGTGCTGATCAACAACGCCGGCGTGATGGCCTGCCCCTTCGGGCACACCGCCGACGGGTTCGAGACCCAGTTCGGCACGAACCACCTGGGCCACTTCCTGCTCACGGCCCGGCTGGCCCCGGCCCTCTACGCCGGCGAGGCGCCCCGCGTGGTCACGCTCAGCTCCGCGGGGCACTCCCGCAGCGACGTCGACCTGGACGACCCGAACTTCGAGCGCACCGAGTACGCGCCGTGGATCGCGTACGGCCGCTCCAAGACCGCCAACGCGCTGTTCGCTCGGGAGCTGGCCCGCCGCGCCGGCGACCGCGGCGTCCTGTCGTTCGCCGTCCACCCGGGCGGGATCATGACCGACCTGGGCCGCCACCTGACCGACGAGCTCATCGCCGAGATGGCCAGCTTCGCCCGGGCCCGCACCGCCACCGCCGAGGCGGGCGGAGGCGACGAGCCGGAGGCGCCGAGCGGCGGCATGGGCTTCGAGTTCAAGCCGGTGGAGGCGGGGGCCGCCACGCAGGTGTGGGCGGCCACCTCGCCCGACCTGGTGGACCACAACGGCGCCTACCTGGCCGACTGCGGCCTGGGCGTGCTGGGCGCCAACCCTGGCACCAACGGCTTCCTGCCCCACCTGCTCGACGACGAGCGCGCCGCCGCCCTGTGGGACCTGAGCGAGCGCCTGGTCGGCACCTCGTTCCCCACGTGAGCACCCACGCCCGACCGGCGCTGTCGGTGGGCATCCCCACTTTCGGCACGCCCGCCGCCCGCCACGGCCACGACTGGCGCCACCTGCTCGAGGTGGCCCGCATGGCCGAGGACGCCGGGGTGGACCGCCTCGTGGTGTCCGACCACGTGGTCCTCGGCCCCGGCACCGACGCCTACCCGTGGGGCAGGTTCCCCACGGGCCCGGAGGCCGACTGGCTGGAGCCGCTCACGGTGGTCACCGCCCTCGCCGCCGTCACCACCACGGTCCGGTTCCTCACCGGGGTCCTGGTGGCGCCCCTGCGTCCGGCCGCCCTCCTCGCCAAGACCGCGGCCACCGTCGACGTGCTGAGCGACGGCCGCCTCGACCTCGGCGTCGGCACCGGCTGGCAGCCCGAGGAGTTCACGGCCGTGGGCGCCTCGTTCGCCGATCGGGGCGCCCTGCTCACCGAGGGCATCGCCACCTGCCGTCAGCTGTGGACCGGCGGCCCCGTGGCGGTGGGCCACGGCGACGACGCCACCACGGTGTGGTGCGCGCCGGTCCCCCGCCAGGACCCGCTGCCCGTGTGGTTCTCGGGCACGCTCACCTCCCGCAACGTGCGCCGGATCGTGGAGCTGGGCGACGGGTGGATCCCGATCATGGGCACCGACGCCGCCGGCCTGGCCGACGGCGTGGCCGTGCTGCGGGCCGCCTTCGCCGACGCCGGCCGGGACCCGGCGACCCTGGGCGTGCGGGCCGCGCTGCCCGTGGCGCGCGACGCCGAGGGCCGGGCCGACGTCGACCGCACCCTGGCCGCCACGCCCGACCTGCTGCTCGCCGGGGCCACCGACGTGCACGTGCCGCTGCGGGCCTTCGACCCCGACGGCTCGCGCCCGGCCGAGACCTTCGCCCGCCTGGTGGGGCGCTACCGCGCCGAGACCGCGTAGGCGGCGGTCAGGCCACCGCGGCCTGGAGGCGCGCCACGGCGTCGAGGTCGAACGGATCGCCGGTCATCACGATCAGGTGGTCGGCACCCGCCTCCACGAGGCCCTCCCACTGGTCGACGTCGCCCGGGTTGATGGCCACGGTGCGCTCGACCGCCTTCGGGTCCCGGCCCACCTTCTCGCACCACTCGTCGAGCACCTTGCTCTTGGCCGCGAAGTTGGCCGCCGGGCCGAAGGTGTTCCAGCCGTCGGCGTGCTCGGCCACGAGGCGCAGCGTGACCTTCTCGCCGCTGCCGCCGATGAGGATCGGCAGCGGGCCGACGGGACCGGGCGTGAGCTTGCCGAGCCGATCCTTGATGCGGGGCAGCGCGGCGGCCAGGTCCTTCAGGCGGCCGGGCGCGGTGCCGAAGTCGTAGCCGTACTCCTGGTAGTCCCGCTCGAACCAGCCGGCGCCGATGCCGAGTGTGAACCGACCACCGCGCAGGTGGTCGAGGGTGCGGGACATGTCGGCGAGCAGCTCGGGGTTGCGGTACGAGTTGCAGGTGACGAGGGCGCCGATGCGGGCGTGGCTCGTGTCGACCGCCATGGCCGAGAGCAGCGTGTACGCCTCGAAGTGGGCGGCCTCGGGGTCGCCGTAGAGCGGGTAGAAGTGGTCCCAGACCCAGATGGAGTCCACCTCCTGGGCGTCGGCCGCCTTCCACGCCGCTCGCAGCGACGCCACCGACGTGGCCTGGGGGTGGAGCTGGACACCGACCTTGATGTTCGTCATGGCCGCACGATACGGCGAGCCGCTGCGGCGCGCGCCCGCCGCAGTACGGTCGCGCGCAGGGGGTCGGGGCATGACCGGAACAGCCAGGTCGACCAGGTGGCGCACCACCAGGACCGTGGTCGCCGTGGTCGCCGTGGTCGCGCTCGGGGCGCTGGCCGGCTGCGGCTCCGACGCCGGATCGGGGGGCGGCGGTGCCGGCGCGACCTCGACGACCACGGTGCCCCGCTCGACCACGACCTCGACCACCGTGCCCGACGGGCCCCTGCCGATCCCCACCGATCCGGCCGACCTCGAGGCCTGCCGAGACGTCGATCCCGGGCAGCCGGCCCTCATGCCGAGCCGCCGCTGGCCCGGGATCGCCGACGGCTGGGCGGTGCGCTACGCCTACACGAGCCGCCCCGAGGGGGAGGTCGGCCCGCCGTTCGGATGGTCGACGCTGGTGCAGGTGGGCGACGCCGAGCGCGTCACCGCACTCGTGGTGGTGACCTTCGGTCCGAAGGCTTCCGGTTCGGGGCCCGACCCGAACGCGACCGTGCGGGGCGTGCCGGCATGGGTCGGCCCCGAGTTCACCCGAGGTGGGGCCACGGGAGCCGTGCAGGCCGTCTGGGAGGAGGGGTTGGCGCTCACCGCCACCGCGCGCGGGATCGACGACGCCGCCCTGGTCGACCTGCTCGACGAGCTCGACATCGCTCGGGGTGCTGTCACCGCGGGCCCGTCGGGCTGGCGCTTCCTGGGCTCGGGTCAGGCCGACGGGCTCCTCGCCGCCACCGTGGTCGGGATCACGCCGCCAGGGGACGACCTGCTCGAGACCGGGTATGCACCGGTGGAGCTGCAGGTCGAGGAGCGGGCGGTCGGCTCCGGCCCCTCCGGCCCAGTCCACGTGCCCGGCGGGATCGACGTGACCGGGCTCGACGTGCGCCTCCGGGACGAGGGCGGTCGGCCGGCGCTGGTGACCCAGCTCGAGGGTGGCCAGCGACTCGTGCACACCACCACCGCCGACGGCGATGCCGTCACCGTGTCGGGACCGGTCCCCGAGGCCGACCTGCTCGCCATCGCCACGGGCACCACCGCGATCGACCCCGACGACGAGCGGCTCGTCGGGATCCCGATCGGCAACGTGGGGAGCTCGCCCGGCCGCTGGTGTCGGGAGGACCGGTAGGTTCCCCGTCAGTGTCACTCTGGTCGTCGTCCGGGAGCTTGGCTCGTAGGTTCTCTGCCGATCT